>NZ_JBLNKT010000004.1:0-203565 GCF_048158525.1 Flavobacterium algoris | reverse complement strand
ATCCTGAACAGTAATTTTTTGAACACAGGTGGAGAAATTGCCTGCACAGTCGGTTGCTTTCCAAGTACGGGTAATAATACCCAATCCACAAGCATCTAATGTGCCAGAGTCAGTGTAGCCAACTTTTGGGTTCGCATCACAATTGTCTGTAGCCGTTGCTGTACCAGAATCGCCTTGTTTACAATTAAAGACCGCATCTACAGGGCAAGTGATTATTGGTTTGACAATATCCTGAACCGTAATTTTTTGAACACAGGTTGAACTATTGCCGCAATCATCAGTAGCTTTCCAGGTTCGGGTGATAACACCCAATCCGCAAGCATCTAGTGTACCTGAATCGGTGAAGCTTACAGCTGGTACTTTTGTACAATTATCTGTAGCCGTAGCTTTACCTGAATCGCCTTGTTTGCAAGCAAATACAGCATCTGCAGGACAAGTGATTACTGGAGGTGTTTTATCTGTACACAAATTCACTTGAAAAGGTGCTCCGGGAAAATCTTTTAATTCTGATTGACCGGAAGAACCAGAAGTTCTCGTTCTCACAAATAAGGTACTAATTACAAAACAAGGATCACTCCCTCCAAAAATTTTAGTTATATTGACAGCCCCTTCTGCCCATTGATTTGGAGCATACGCCCACAAATTAGGATTGGTGGAAATAGGAGCTTGATTATAAATAGGATAAGGCACTATAGTTTGTACTGTATTATTAGTACCATAAACAGTCCCAGCAGCAGGGGTAATTGGATCACTATAAGCAGTTCCAAGCCATTTTCTAACAACCACATTTGCGGCTACTCCACCTTGAGTAAACTCAATGGTTATTAAAAGATCTCCTACTGTACGACCACTAGGAGTACCCGCCGCAGAGGTAAATACTCCAAAAGCAAACCCTTTTGCGTCAGTTCCTGTCGTTGTCAGGGTTAACGATTTTTGAAGAATTTCAAAATCGATATAGCTGCTTCCATCAGTTACTTGACGGTCAGCAGCGAAAATCAGCCATAAATCATTAGGATCCCCAAATGCACCAGTAACACCATCTCCTCCACGAATAGTACCGTCACCATAAGTAAAATGAGCAATTGCATTTTGAATTTCATTTTTGTTAGGTGAAGAACCTACGCCCCAAGTATAAGAACTTACTGCATCATTGATTTTATTGCTGCTAGTGAAAGTAGTTGGATCACTGGTTGTAATATTATCTCTGAAAAAGGTGGTGTTTGGATAAACATAGAATTGAGGGGGTAATGGCCCGTCCGGATAATTGTAAGGGGGTGGTATAGGTACAAATATCCCTCCTGGATTAGCAGATGCATTTGTTTCACCCGCTTGAAATAAAAAGTCTCCCCAAGCTGGATTATCTGCTGGTGGACCCGGAAACTTAACAAATGCATTTCCATCAATAGCAAACCCTCCCTTAGGCGCTATCACTGGCGCTCTCCCTAGAATATTTTGGGCATTTGTGGTGTATGTTGTCATTAAAATTGCTACCAACATAAGTGGTAATACAATTGACTGATGCCAACAACGAAACCATAAATTTGACAGGTAATCAATTAAATTTCTCTCCTTAAATTTAAAAAAACTTAATTTAGAAACGGTGTTTTTCGTTGATAAGCAACAATTTATTTTGCTAGATAAAACATCGAAAAACTTCGAAATGGTATTCTTTTTCATAATAAAAGTATTTTTACATCATAACTTAGACAAAAAAGGAAGTTTACAGACTTAGGGAAAAAAACTTATAGAAAAAAAACACCTTCATAAACACATTTATGAAGTACTCCATCGTCCAAAGGGTTTTTATTGTGGGGAATAATAACTAAACTCTTTATCAACCAGATAGTCGCTTAAAAAAGCAACCTGAAAACTATAATCTAAAACAATTAACATTGAAGTTAATACGATAGGTATCGAACAAAAGTTTTCAGACTCGGGGGAGAAAACTTGCAGAAAAACGAAACATCTTCAGAAAAAATTTAATGAAGTAGTCCATCATCTAAAGGATATTTTATTTTGGGGAAACAAAAAAAACCTTTTATTAACCTGAAAGTTGCTTGGTAAACAACCTAAATCAAATAAATTTTTGTTAAACCAAAGTTAGGTATTGCATCAAAAAAAGGAAAAAAAACAGGCCTAAACAAGACAACATTCTATTATTCCCGACAAAGAACACACTTCACTAAGAAAAGCTTTACGGCAATAAAATATTAATATTAAATTACTCATTAACTAATTGATTCTCAATTAGTTAATAAATTTATTACATAAATTTTGTTAATTAAAAAACACTGTTAAAACCTATAAATCATCCTTGTGATTTAATCACTTTATTGCATTTCTATTGATTTTTTGAAGAAAAATTTGGGCAATTATTGATAATCTTAAAATAGTAGAATCGGTTGCTTTTTTTTTAAGATTTAGGAAACATCACGAGGATTTTAAAGTATTAATTTTCATTTATCAAAAATGTTGGAATGAACTGAAAATGGCCATAAAAAAATCTTCCTTACTGAAAAGTCTTTTTATTTAGACAACACCAATCAAATATCCTCAAAAAGAATTCAACCAGAAAAAAAGCCATCTCAATAGCATTGATATGGCTTTAATTATAATGTAAATATTGGATATAGATTAGTCCATTTTTTTAGGACAATATAATCATTGAAATTCTTATTTAATCTTTTTTTTTATCCATAAGTCACTAATATACAAACACATAAAACACTAGCGTTTTCAACATAAATCGTTTTAGTAAAAGATAAAATAGTACCTAAATCAGAAAAAACAGCTGTGTTACAGCACGTCTCATTGAAGTAATTTAGACTTATAAATTTTAATTATTAATTTAAAAATTAGTGTTATGAAAAAGATTTTAAAATTAAGTGTATTGTTGGTAGTGGCAATGACTAGCATGAGTTCGTATGCAATCGATGGTGATTTTTTACTAAATGTAAAAAAAGGTAAAGGAAATGAAATTAGCTTTTCTCTAAATGAAATCAAAAAAGTTAATGTATCCATCTATGACGATGAGAATAACTTAATCTACACCGAAAATGCAACAGGTGAGAAAGGAATCGCAAGAAGGTATAATTTAGATGCATTTCCTGTTGGAACTTACTATTTGGTTGTGGAAAACAATCTAAAAAAAGTAAGACATGAAATTATTATTTCTGAAGAAAAGTCAATTTTAACAACAAAAGCAATCTCGGAAGTTTACAAACCGGCATTGAAAAATAAAAATGTAGCAAATGATGATTAGTTTGTTACTGAAAAGAATACCCGTATATTATTTTTAAGAGGCTGTATCTTTATAAGAACAGCCTCTTTTTGTGATTAAAATTAGCATCCGCAATTCTTATGCATGCTACATATTCCTTCTATATTGCCCACCAACTTCAAACAAAGCTGAAGTAATTTGTCCCAAAGAACAAACCTTTGTCGCCTCCATTAAGTGTTCGAATAAATTTTCATTTTTAATGGCAGCTTCCTGAAGCGTATTCAAGTGTTCCGTTACTAAATCTTGATTGGACTGGTGCAAATGATGCAACATATCAATTTGGTATTGCTTTTCTTCTTCGGTGGCACGAATTACTTCAGCCGGAATTACCGTTGGAGAGCCTTTGGAACTCAAGAACGTATTCACTCCGATAATTGGGAATTCTCCCGTATGTTTCAAAGTCTCATAATACAAACTTTCTTCCTGAATTTTACTGCGTTGGTACATCGTTTCCATAGCGCCAAGAACACCGCCACGTTCGGTAATTCTGTCGAATTCTTCTAAAACCGCAGCTTCAACTAAATCCGTTAATTCTTCGATAATGAACGAACCTTGAATTGGATTTTCGTTTTTGGCCAATCCTAATTCTTTATTGATAATCAACTGAATTGCCATCGCTCGTCGCACTGATTCTTCTGTTGGCGTTGTAATGGCTTCATCATAAGCATTCGTATGCAACGAATTACAGTTATCATAAATCGCATACAAAGCTTGCAAAGTCGTACGAATATCATTGAAATCAATTTCTTGCGCGTGTAAGGAACGCCCGGAAGTCTGAATGTGGTATTTCAACATTTGAGCACGTTCGTTAGCGCCATATTTATTTTTCATGGCTTTCGCCCAAATTTTACGTGCTACACGACCGATAACGGCATATTCTGGATCAACTCCATTCGAAAAGAAGAAGGATAAGTTGGGTCCAAAATCGTTGATGTTCATACCACGACTTAAATAATATTCTACATAAGTAAATCCATTAGAAAGTGTAAATGCTAATTGTGTGATTGGATTTGCTCCTGCCTCTGCAATATGATACCCCGAAATGGAAACTGAATAAAAGTTCCTGACATTCTTGGTAATGAAATATTCCTGCACGTCACCCATCAAACGCAACGCAAATTCAGTGGAAAAAATACAAGTGTTTTGTGCTTGATCTTCCTTCAGAATATCAGCCTGAACGGTTCCACGAACTTGAGACAACGTTCTTGCTTTAATTTCGTCATACACTTCCAAAGGCAAAACCTGATCTCCGGTTACGCCCAAAAGCATCAACCCTAAACCGTTATTTCCTTGAGGTAAATCACCTTGGTAATGCGGTCTTTCAACTCCTTTTGCTGCATAAATCTTGTTGATTTTTGCTTCAACTTCTTTTTCAAAACCATTTTCTTTGATATAAAACTCACATTGTTGGTCAATCGCAGCATTCATGAAAAATCCTAATAACATAGGTGCCGGTCCATTGATAGTCATACTTACCGAAGTCATCGCATGAACTAAATCGAAACCTGAATATAACTTCTTGGCATCGTCTAAACAGCAAATAGAAACTCCGGCATTCCCGATTTTTCCATAAATATCAGGACGTACATGTGGATCATTTCCATATAAAGTCACACTGTCAAAAGCCGTTGATAATCGTTTTGCCGGCAATCCGGCACTCACATAATGAAAACGTTTGTTGGTTCGTTCCGGTCCGCCTTCTCCAGCAAACATTCGTGACGGATCTTCTCCTTCGCGTTTAAAAGGATACAATCCAGCGGTAAAAGGAAATTCTCCAGGAACATTTTCCTGCAAACACCAACGCAGAATATCGCCCCAAGCCTGGTACTTTGGCAACGCTATTTTCGGAATTTGAGAATGTGAAAGCGACTCCGTATGTGTTGCCATTTTTATTTCTCGGTCCCGAACTTTAAACGTATAAAATGGATTTTTGTATTTGTTTACTTTTTCATTCCAAGTCAAAATGATTTCCCAGTTGTAGGGATCCAAATCCATTTTTACTTTATCAAACTGGTTCAGTAAAAGATTCAAAAAGATTTTGTCCTCAGCTACTCCCGGTTTTTCAGATTCCAAAGCACTTGGTAAAACTGAATCGTCATTAATTCCTGCTTTGTTTATTTCAGGTATTTTCTTGGCTACCGTTTCAATCGTTTTGAAAATTCCATATAATTTCTGTGCTACTTGCTCTTGGCTTACCGCAGTAACATCATATTTTCGGTTACTTTCGGCAATTTCAGACAAATAACGGGTTCTGTGTGGTGGAATAACGAAGATTTTTTCACTCATTTCGCGAGTGATTTGGAACGTCGATTTCAAATCAGAATCGGTTTTCTCATGGATTTTATCCATTATCGCTTTGTAAAGCGTATTCATTCCCGGATCGTTAAACTGCGAAGCAATAGTACCAAAAACAGGAAGTGTATCTAAATTCGCATCCCAAAGATTATGGTTGCGTTGGTATTGTTTTTTCACGTCTCTCAATGCATCAAGAGAACCGCGTTTGTCGAATTTATTTATAGCTACCAAGTCAGCAAAATCAAGCATGTCGATTTTTTCCAATTGGGTTGCAGCACCAAATTCTGGTGTCATTACATATAAGGATACATCAGAATGATCCATAATCTCCGTATCGGATTGCCCGATTCCGGAAGTCTCCAAGATTATAATGTCATATTTGGCTGCTTTTATCACTTGAATCGCATCGGCAACATATTTAGACAAAGCCAAATTTGATTGGCGTGTGGCCAATGAACGCATATAAACTCTAGGACTATTGATGGCATTCATCCGGATTCTATCGCCTAGTAATGCGCCACCAGTTTTTCTTTTGGATGGATCTACAGATATCAATCCGATTGTTTTTTCTGGAAAATCGATTAGAAAACGACGTACTAATTCATCCACTAACGATGATTTTCCTGCTCCACCCGTTCCCGTAATTCCAAGAACCGGAATCGTAGAATTTTCATTTTTTTTATGGATTGCTTCCAAAGTTTGGGCCGCAACATAAGGAAAATTCTCTGCTGATGAAATAATACGGGCAATGGCTTTTGGATTTTTTTCTTCTAAATGATTGATTTCGTCACTTAGTTTATCTCCAATAGCATAATCAGCACGTTGCACTAAATCATTTATCATTCCTTGCAAACCCATAGCGCGTCCGTCATCAGGAGAATAAATTCTGGTGATTCCGTAGGCTTGTAATTCGGCAATTTCTGTAGGCAGAATCACGCCGCCTCCACCACCAAATATTTTAATTTGTCCGGCTCCTTTTTCCTGAAGCAAGTCATACATATATTTGAAATATTCGTTATGACCCCCTTGATATGATGTTATGGCAATAGCATTAGCATCTTCTTGAATCGCTGTATTTACTACTTCTTCCACACTTCTATCGTGACCCAAATGAATAACCTCAACACCGGTAGATTGAATAATTCTACGCATGATGTTAATGGCTGCATCGTGACCATCAAAAAGGGCTGCTGCAGTTACAATTCTTACTTTATTAACAGGGATATACGGTTTTACGAGTTCCATTTTATGAATATGATAATTTAAGAGTGCAATTTACGATTTTATTTTAAAAATTATTTAATCTCGGTCATAGTTATTGATAAATAAGCAAGGATTTTGTCATTTAGCCCTGATGAAAGCGGCATCCCTCGCTTTTTCAGCGAGGATACAGCGGACAGCGGGACGACTGTTCCTTAATAAATCCTAAAGTTTGTGCTCCTAAATAAAATCGTGGCTTTATTTTTGAATAAGTAGTACTTTTGACACAAGTCATAGACCAAATTGATAAAGTAAATTTATAAAAACAATTTAAGATGAAAAAAATTTTAATTTTAGTGGCGGCAGTATCACTTTCCAGTTGTGCCGAAATGCAACAGGTTCTGAACCAATTACCGCAAACGCAAGGAATAGGTGGCGTTGATATAGCAGGAGGATTGAAGGAAGCACTGAATAACGGGATTTCTAAACAAGTAACTAAATTGACCGCGACAGATGGTTTTTATAGAAATGAAGCGGTAAAAATTTTACTTCCGGAAGAATTAAGAAAAGTAGATGCTGGTTTACGAAAAATTGGACTGAGTTCATTGGCTGACGAAGGGTTGAAAGTGTTGAATCGTGCTGCCGAAGATGCGGTTAAGGAAGCGACTCCCATATTTGTTGATGCGGTAAGAAACATGACTTTTATGGATGCTAAATCGATTTTGATGGGAAATGAAAGTTCGGCTACAACTTATTTACAAAATAGCACCTCAACAGCTTTGTACGGAAAATTTAATCCCGTGATAAAAAATTCATTCACTAAAGTGGGTGCCGATAAAGTTTGGTCTAACATTATAACAAAATACAACAGCATTCCATTAGTAAACAAAGTAAATCCTGACTTGACTGATTATGTAACAAATCAAGCAATGAATGGCGTTTTCAAGATGGTTGCCGTTGAAGAAAAAAACATCAGAACAAATTTAAGTTCCAGAACTTCCGTTTTATTACAAAAGGTTTTTGCAATGCAGGACAAGATTTAATTTAATTCCCAGCTATTTTTAAAACATAAAACCGCTAAATCAAACTTTTTTATAAAAAGAAATAAGTTTAGTTTTGAAAAAAACTAAACTTTACTATACAGACTAAAGTCGAAAGAGATATATAAAATGCAAAAAATTACAATCCTTATACATTGCGGAGACCAAAAAGGAATTATCGCCTCTGTTACCAATTATATTGCCTCAATTGATGGTAACATTATCTATCTGGACCAACATGTAGATGCCGATGAAAATGTATTTTTTATGCGTTTGGAATGTGAGTTCAGTGCTAAAAATTGGGATATTGAAGCGATTAAAATTCATTTTCAGGCTAATTTGGCAACTCGTTTTAATATGTCTTGGGAAATGTACACCCAAGAAGAAAAGCCCAAAATGGCTTTGTTTGTTTCTAAATACGACCATTGTTTGTATGATATTTTAGGTCGATACAGCGCTGGTGAATTGCCTCTTGAAATTCCTTTGATCATAAGTAACCATGAAGATTTGAAATCAGTGGCGGAACGTTTTTCTATTCCGTTTCATTATGTTCCTTTCACGAAAGACATTAAAGACGAAGGCGAACAAAAGCAAATTGATTTACTGAAGCAATACAATATTGACTTTATTGTTTTAGCGCGCTACATGCAAATTATCACCCCTAATTTGATTGCGCAGTACAAAAATCTAATTATCAATATTCATCACTCGTTTCTTCCGGCATTTCCTGGAGCGAAGCCCTATCATTCGGCTTTTAAACGAGGTGTGAAAATTATTGGCGCCACCAGTCATTATGTGACCGAAGAATTAGATGAAGGCCCGATTATCGAGCAAGATATTGCCCGAGTTTCACACAGCCATTCCATAGAAGATTTTATTATGAAAGGACGTGATTTGGAACGTATGGTTTTGGCAAGAGCCATAAAATTACATGCTGAGCGAAAAACTATGGTTTACAACAACAAAACGGTTGTATTTTCTTAATATCCTCACCCCAACCCTCTCCAAAGGAGAGGGAGCCGAAACCCCATAAAATTAAATATTTTATTCACATATAAAATGCTCACTTTAGTGAACATTTTACATATCGTTTTTTTAATCTGAAACTTCAATTTCCCTCGTTTTTCCATTATTGTCAAATACTACTTTAGTCCAATACGATTTTGCTTTTTTATGCGTTGGGTACCAATCCCGGTTTTCTTCGACAAGAATAAAAAGTCCTGAATCCGTTCCCAAAACAATAAATTTATTCAATTTAGGTTGCTTTGGAAACACCGAAAGATCATACTTTTTACAAATATCATCACTGAGCTGTGAAACATTTTTGGCAACAAAACCTATTTCGCTAACCGATACAATTGACGAACCATCAAATGGTTTCTGCGAAGCATTATCTAAACTGAAACGGCCAATAAATTCTAAAATATTGCCATTATTATCATAAAAATAAAAAGACTTGGCGTTCCAATTATAAAAATCGGCGATTTTTTCTGGTGGAATTACGTCTAGAATTCCTGTTTTCTTTTCTATCCAGGCAAAGGCTTCCTGTAACTTATTATTGGGTATATCGAAGGCAAAATGATATACTGGCTTTAAATTTTCAGAAAGCTTAAAAGTTAGTTTTGTGGAACCCGCTTCAAATGAAATACTCGAATTGTTTTTCGAAATAGTTTTCAACCCAATGACGTTGTTATAAAACAACTCCGTTTCAACGAGAGTATCTGTTAACAAGTCCAGTTCGAGAATATTCATGGTGTTCAAATTGAAACTAATTATCTTTCTAACAAATCAACGTCAACTCCCAATCCTGCAGCAACACCCGCTCCTATCCTACCATCGGTTCTATACCAATGACTCAATTGACGGTTTACAATTTCCTCTTTCATAGCCCCCTCAATACCAGACATATGAGTAATAATATTGTTAATCGTATTTTGCTGTTGCTTCGGAGTCATGATTTTAAATAAATTGCCCGGTTGTGTATAATGGTCATTTTCACCTTCGCAATTTCTATCATACCAATCCGCAAAATCACTAAAAACTTCCAATGGCGGTTCTTTATAAGCTTGATCTATTTCCATAGCATCGAAACTGTTAGGGAAATAATTCGGATAACTTCCTCCATTGCCATCTACTCGCATTTGCCCATCTCGTTGGTAATTATTGGTTGCAAATGGACATCGGTTTACAGGGATTTGCTCATAATTTGTTCCCAAGCGATAGCGTTGTGCGTCAGGATACGACAATAAACGCCCTTGTAACATTTTATCCGGTGAATACCCAATCCCGTCCACAATATGTGCTGGCGCAAATGCCACTTGCTCAATATCCTGAAAGTAATTATGCGGATTTTGGTTTAATTCTAAAACGCCAACATCAATCAACGGAAAATCACCATGAGGCCAAACTTTGGTTAAGTCAAATGGATTCAAATAATAGTCTTGAGAATTGGCCTGCTCTTCGGTCATGACTTGAATTTGTAAATTCCATTGTGGAAAATTTCCTTCATCGATATTTTCAAACAAATCACGCTGCGCAAAATCCATATTATGCGATTTCATTTCCGCTGCTTCCTCATTGGTGAAATTTTTAATTCCTTGTGCAGTTTTGAAGTGGAATTTTACATACACTCTTTCATTAGCCCCACTAATCATCGAATACGTATGACTGCCATACCCATTCATATGACGATACCCAAAAGGAGTTCCTCTATCGGACATGAGTATCAATACCTGATGCAAACTTTCCGGATTCAGCGACCAGTAATCCCACATCATTGTTGGCGATTTCATATTGGTATACGGATCTCGTTTTTGGGTGTGTATAAAATCACCAAATTTTTTGGGATCTTTAACAAAGAAAACGGGTGTATTATTACCCACTAAATCCCAATTCCCGTCTTCGGTGTAAAATTTCATGGCAAAACCTCGTGGATCTCTTTCCGTATCAGCCGACCCTCTTTCACCTCCCACCGTAGAAAATCGAAGCACTAATTTAGTTTCTTTTCCAATTTCAGAAAAGATTTTAGCTTTTGTATATTTAGTAATATCGTGTGTTACGGTAAATGTGCCAAATGCTCCGGAACCTTTTGCATGCACTACTCGCTCCGGAATGCGCTCTCTGTTAAAATGTGCCATTTTTTCATGAAGAATATAATCCTGCAATAATAAAGGTCCTCGTGAACCTACCGATTGAGAATTTTCATTTTCTACATAAGGTCTTCCGGATGCTGTTGTAAGTTTTTCATGTGATTTCATATTAATACGATTTAATAGTTTTCATCAAGCAATAGCAAAACTTAAAAACACAAACAAAAATGATAGCGCCTATAAAACAATATCAAAAAAAACAGTCTGTATTTTTTCAACAAAAGAGAATTAAATTTGAACAAGTAAAAATGGGGTAATTTTAAAGTTGATTCCGGAACAGAACCGCTAACCGGGAATAACACAATAAAGTTAAAAAACTTAACTTATATACAACAAAGTAATAACAAAATCTTAACAGCAAAACGCTCGCATATGTGTGATCTTTGTAGGGTAATAAACTGGTTATTTATTATTTTGGTTTTGGTTAGTTAAAGAATTGCCTGCATTTATAATGCAGGCATTTTTTTTATTGCGCTGTATTTATAAAAGAAAGGACGGCATCGTTGAATACATTAGGTTGCTCCACATTTACCACATGTCCACATTTTTCTATCACAAAGAGTTTTGAAGATTTATAATGATTCTCCACCACTTTGCGAACCGATGGTAAGAACATATAATCCTCTTCACCCATCACATAAAGCGTAGGAATATTCAATTCGACCTGGCGAAACCATTTAAGAACCGGATTTATTTCGGCAGTGAGTTTAAACCATTTGATAAATTCTTTTTGGTATAATTTTTTAGCCTCGTTTATAAAAAGAACACGAGATTGCTTGTGACTCTTTTTAGGCATGATAACAAAAGCAAAAAATTGATATAAAACCAAATATGGCAATACATACTTAAACATATTCCCCAATCGCATCAATACTTGAGAACGGAAATTCATTTTCAGGATTGCACCGCCAAGAATCATACTTTGAACCCGTTCCGGATACATTTCTGCCAATTGTCTGATCAGAATTGTACCTAATGAAATGCCTACAAAATGTGATTTTTTTATTTTAAGAAAGTCTAGAACTTCCAGAATATCATTGGCCAAAGCCGAAAAAGTATACTTCTGTTTGAAAGCCGTTTTTAAGGTCGGTTTTGATTCCCCGTGACCACGCAAATCCAATAACAACACATTATATTGTTTTTTAAAATCCCGAATTTGTTGGAACCAGATAGAAGAACTTCCGCCCGCACCATGCACAAAAGTTACCCACTGATCGGTGTTTTTATTTTCGTAAATGGTATAATTAATCACGTTCTTATTTTTTGTAAAAATAGAACTTTAATTTTAAATCCCAATCTTAACATATAATAATGCTAATTTAACAATTGTAAAACGTAAATTTGCAAAAAAATTACACCGATGATTGGATTATTGAAAGAGAAAAGTGAAATAGAAAAGCTTAAAAGAGAATATCAACTACTTGCTGAACAAAATTTCGAAACGGAAAAGAACACTTCAAAGCCTACCGTCGCTAAGGAAGAATTAGTTCTGGAAGAATGTGAACTATAATTTTTGATGTATTTTTTTAAAATAGTCAAACGCTTTTAGCAAGCGGCTTCCATACCAAGAAAACATTTCGCCATCTACAAACACCGTTTTTGCATGATGCGTGTACCTTCCTATTTCAAAAGCATCTTCTTCCTTGAAAGGATACGGCTCTGAGGATAGAAAAACCAAATCCGGATCACCTTCTAAGCGCATTTTTTTGAGTTCGATTTCCGGATAACGCCCCGAAATCTCAGGATTTTTATCGTAAATATTCTGAAAATGATTCAGTTTCAGTAATTCATTGATGAAATTATCCGAACCAGCGACCATAAAAGGGTTTTTCCAAATGAAATATGCTGCCTTTTTTACGGGTATATCTTTGACGAAGTTTTTAAAATCGCTCAGGGCAAAAGCCAATTTATCGTTCCATTTCTGGGCTTCGGTTCTGCAATTGAAGAGTTGACCAAAATCGGTAATCATTTGAAAATTATCTTCAATCGTGATGATATTCGTCACCCAAACCGGACAAATTTTACGCAACTCATCTACAATTTCCTGCGTATTTTCCTCTTTATTACAAATGATGATATCCGGTTGCAACAATCTGATTTTCTCAAAATGCACTTTTTTGGTTCCGCCAACAATTTTCTTGGTTGACTTAAAATGGTACGGATGCACACAGAACTTCGTAATCCCAACAATTCGGTCTTCCAAACCTAAATCATACAATAATTCCGTTTGTGAAGGAACTAATGAAATAATGCGCTTGGGCGACGTTTCAAAAGAATGGGAAGTTCCGAGTTGATCAACAAATGTTTTCATAATTCTGTTTAAACCTTAAACATCAAGGCTCTATTTTAATAGTAGCAGCATAAAAAATAAATTTCAAACCATATAAGGAATGTAAGTTCATTTAAGTTGCAAAGTCAATAAATCGGTATTAAACTATAAGCCCTTAACCAGTTGGGTGTAATTATTCAAAACGTCAGTTCGAGTGTTTTTTGTGTAGTAAAACGGAACAAAAAATGTATCGAGAACCGTTTTTAATTCGGTTTGATCTCGCTTAAAATTGCTGCCATTTCCTGTTGCATATTCAACGCTTCGGCTCTTGCTTTTTCAACAAAATCAGTTCCGTTTGAAGCATAAATAATCGCTCTGGAAGAATTGATCAGCAATCCTACATTGGCATTCATACCGTATTTACAAACTTCAGCTAAACTTCCGCCTTGCGCACCCACCCCAGGAACAAGCAAGAAACTATCTGGGACAATTTTACGAATTTCAATAAAATATTCGGCTTTGGTAGCACCAACAACATACATCAGGTTTTCGCTGTTTTTCCACATTTTAGACGTTTCTAACACCTGTTTGTACAATTCTTTTCCATCAACGTTTAAAGTCTGGAAATCGAACGCACCTTCATTGGAAGTCAAAGCCAACATAATCGTATGTTTATTTTCGAAAGCTAAAAAGGGCTCTACCGAATCTTTCCCCATATAAGGAGCAACAGTAACGCTATCAAAGTTTAAATCTTCAAAAAAAGCTTTGGCATACATCGAAGATGTGTTTCCAATATCACCACGTTTTGCATCTGCAATCGTAAAGAGATCCGGATAAGTTGAGTTGATGTAATTAATTGTTTTCTGCAACGATATCCAACCTTTTATTCCGTAGGCTTCATAAAAAGCAGTATTAGGCTTGTAAGCCACTGCTAAATCATGGGTTGCATCAATTATCGCTTTATTGAATTCGAAAATAGGATCTTCCAGTTCCAATAAATGCTGTGGAATTTTATTCAAATCAACATCGAGTCCTACAGCTAGGAATGATTTCTTGATTCTGATTTGGTCAATAAGTTGTTGTGTAGTCATTGTTGTGTGTTTAACCGCAAAGTTCGCAAAGTTTTTCGCAAAGTTCACATGGTGTTAAAAAAAAATGCCAAACTAATTAGATTGGCATTTTTAATTCTTAATATAACTCTCCGCCTAGCAAATCAAAAATTTCATTGTATTTTTTTAAACCATTAAGAAATTAAGAAAATTAAGTTTTCAACCTTAATGAACCTTAATTTCTTAATGGTTTAAAGAGAACAAAATTTCAGATAATAAATGAAAAGGAGAATCAAAATTTTTATTTAGAAAACTTCGCTGGCTTCTTTCAATTTTTCCATGTTGTTGACTAACGCTAGCTCGTCAACAATTTTCTGAATGTCACCATTCATAATATTTCCCAAATCGTATAACGTCAATCCTACACGGTGATCCGTTACACGACCTTGCGCGTAGTTATAGGTACGGATTTTAGCCGAACGGTCACCAGAACTTACTTGAGATGTACGTGTTGTAGCATCTTCCGCTTGTTTTTTGGCTAATTCCTGTTCGTATAAACGGGAACGCAAAACGCCAAATGCCTTGTCTTTATTTTTATGTTGTGATTTTTGATCCTGACATTGTGCTACTAATCCGGTTGGAATGTGTGTCAAACGAACGGCTGATTTAGTTGTATTTACCGATTGTCCACCTGGTCCTGACGAACAGAAGAAATCCACACGTACATCATTCATATCAATCTGTACATCAAATTCCTCTGCTTCTGGCAATACCATAACAGTCGCTGCTGATGTGTGAACACGTCCTTGCGTTTCCGTTTGTGGTACCCGTTGTACCCTGTGCACACCCGCTTCAAACTTCAAGGTTCCGTAAACATCCTCACCGGTAACTTCAAAAATTACCTCTTTGAAACCGCCCGAAGTTCCTTCATTCATATCCACAACCGAAGTTCTCCAACCTTTGTTCTCACAATATTTCGTGTACATACGGAATAAATCCCCTGCAAAAATACTCGCTTCATCCCCACCCGTTCCGGCACGAATTTCCACCATAACATTTTTGGCATCTTCCGGGTCTTTAGGAATCAACATAAATTTGATTTCTTCCTCCAGTTCCGGTAATCTTTCTTTCGCTTCATCGAGTTGCATTTTGGCCATTTCGGTCATATCTGCATCACTGTTATCCGCAATTATTTCGTTTGCTTCATCCATATTTGCCATGAGAAGCACGTATTCATCGCGCTTTTCAGCCAAAGCTTTCAAAGTTTTATACTCTTGATTCAATTGCACATAACGCTTCTGATCCGAGATTACATCCGGCTGAATGATCAAATCCGAAATCTCATCGAAACGTTGTTTTACTATTTGAAGTCTGTCTAACATTTTCTTAGTCCTTTTATTGGAGTGCAAAATTAGTGAAATATTACACACATTTAGTTAAATATTACACATTTTGACTTTCAAATTTCACATTTTTTTTTCAGGAGCTGTTTCCTGCTATTCGCTATATCTTTTTCTGGTCTCGTAAAAAAAACGAGACCAGAAAAAGGATGCCGCTGCTATCAGGGCTAGGGGATTTTTGTTAAAAAGATAGCGTTTACGGTTTTCCGTAAAATTTCATTATATTTATTTATAATTCAAACATTTGTTAAATTACAAACCCTTGATGTTGTTGATAAGCCCTAATAAATGTTAAAAAATTTGCACAATAATACAAATGTATATATATTTATTCTAATCGTACCAGTAGCGCTTCCCGTAAGAACAGCCTTCTGGTCTTTTTTTTTATACCAATATGGCGAACAAAACACCTAAAAGTATAGCGGAACAAATTGCACTCTTAAAAGAAAGAGGAATGCTATTTCGTAACGAAACCAATGCACCACATTTCCTGAAAAACATTAGTTATTATCGCCTAAAAGGATATTGGTGGGAAATGCAATCTGACAAAGTAAAGCATAAATTTAACGACTACAGTTACTTTGAAGAGGTCATAGATTTATATAATTTCGATAGACATTTAAGACTATTAATGTTTGATGCAATAGAAAGAATTGAAGTGGCTTTAAGAACCAAATTAATTTATCAGCTTTCGCTTTCTTATGGGCCGCTATGCTATATAGATTATACTATTTTTTCAGACAAAACCAAACAAAAATCCATTACCGATCATTTAAATATAGAGATTGCAAGAAGTAAAGAACAGTTTATTTTAGAACACAATAAAAATCATAAAAACGAACTCCCGGAAGCGTGGAAGGCCTTAGAAGTTGCATCACTCGGTACACTTTCAAAGCTATATAAAAACCTGGCGCATCAATTGCCTGAAAAATCTAATATTGCAATAGAATTTGATTTTAATTCACATAAAGATTTTTCTAGTTTTCTTGAAGCGACAACAGTAATTAGAAATGTAATAGCACATCATTCCAGATTATGGAATAATAATATTACAACAAAATATTTATGGCCTAAAAACCTAAAAAATCAACCGATAACCTACATCCCGAACGAAAATCAAAGAGCAAAACTATTTTCTTTACTGTCTCTGACATTATATACAATTGATTGTATAAGTCCGGGGAATTCCATAAAAACCAAATTCATTAAATTGGTAAATGAATATCCAAACGTTCCGACACACAAAATGGGTTTCCCTGCAAATTGGCGAACGCAACCAATATAGGTACAATAGGCATTATTTTATTCAACTATCTTATCTGGAGATCGTTAGCAACGAGCTAAAAAATACGGCGTTTACGGTTTCCCGTAAAATTGCTGAATTAAAAGGAGTTACTTTTGAAAAGCCCGATAATATCAAAATATTTCAATCCGTATTTTCGGTATTAAGTTATATATTTGAAAATGAGTAAAACTGATGTTTATCAGACAAAGCGACCTGATTTAGGGATAATAAGTCGTACATCTTCAGATCTATATATACAAGTTGTGCGTGATTTTACCAGAACGAACCGAAAAACGAAAAAACAAAAACTTAAAATTTTACAATGAAATTATTCCTAAAAATCATTCTCGTTTTTACACTTTTTAATTCTATAAAAAGTCAATCTCAAACAATTGATACTTTAGTAGATGTTGGAAATCATAAACTACATTTCAATATCATAAAAGGAACAGGAATTCCAATTCTTTTTGAAGCTGGTGGAGGAAGTGATGGTACTGTTTGGAATTCTATTTTGAAACCAATTGCAGATATAACTGGAGCGACAATAATAACTTACGATAGAGAAGGTTTTGGTAAAAGCACTATAAATACTTTAGAAACTGAAGTCTCAAAACACGGAATGTTAAATAGCCTTTTGGATTTAGAAACTGGATTAAAAAAATTGGGTTATAACAAACAAATTATGTTAGTTTCTCATTCTTTTGGCGGTTACTTTTCAACTTTATATGCGGTAAGAAATCCAAATCTTGTAAAATCGATTGTATTAATTGATGTAAACCATAATTTTATGGAAAAGTTTGTGGAAAGTGATTTAAAAAAGCAAGAACCACTAATTCCTGAATGGAAAAAAAGCAAACTTGGTTTATATTATATGGCTTCAAATATTCGCGAAACCACAAAAATGATGAGTGAATTATCAATCCCACAAAATATTCTAGTAGTAGATTTTGTAAACGGAATTTCTCCATTTAAAGAAACTGAAAAAGTGGAATATTGGAAAGAATGTCATAAAAAGTTTGTTGCTAGTCATCCAAAAAGTATCGGCATTACGGCATTTGAATGTGGTCACGGAATTTGGTTCGATAATCCAAGTTTGGTAATAACAACAATAGCAAAAAGTTATGCTGAAACACTAAATAAAAAACAAAAAACGGAAGTTTATGAACGTACTCTAAATTATGCAATTAGTTTATCAAACAATGCGAAGAAAGAAAATAATGCCTACATACATTCGGAAGACAACCTAAATAATTTAGGGTATGAATATTTAAACAAAAACGAAAATGAAAAAGCTTTAGAAATATTCAAATTAAACGTATTTTTAAATCCTACTAGCGGAAATGCTTATGACAGTTATGGAGAAGTTCTGTTGAAAATGAATAAAAAAGAAGAGGCGATAATAATGTATAAAAAATCTATTGAACTGAATCCTGAAAATAAAAATGGGAAAAGAGTTTTAGATGAACTTTTAAAACCCCCGCTGGCGCGAGCGTCCCGCTCGTGAACTCAAACAAAAGTAAAGACACTATAAATTGTAATGGGCACGAGCGGGACGCTCGCGCTAGCCTTTACTGAAAAACACTGTGATCGATACCCCGGCTCTGATATGCACAATCGTTAGCGCAGTTTTGCAAACTATGCCAACAACGAGAAGGGAATAAACAATTGATAAACTAAGTGAGATTGCTTTGTTCCTCGCAATGACTTAAGCAAACTGGTATAAGCTTTCTCCTCACGAACGTAAACAGATGAAAATGCATTAGTATTGGTATTTCGCATTATTAAAGCGCTTGTTTTGGCTTTTGATGATCTTTTTTTTTCGTTATTATGGAAGTAAAACGAAATCTTTAGCCCTGATGGTAGCGGCATCCTCGAAGCGCAGCGCAGAGATACAGCGGACAGCAGGACGATTCGTTCTTGAAAAGACTATTAGTTCTGCTCCTTAAAAAACAACGCTCCTACCCGTTTATAACTCCTATTGATTTCTTTTTAATACCCGATTGCTCGGATATCCACAATCATTGCCGTAATTTTGCAAACTGTTCACACAACGCGCAGCAAATAATAGGAATGGGCTTTTGTCTTTCCTCGCAATGACTTAATTCAATCGTCCCACAAATAAAACCATCTAAAATGAAAAAGATCCTTATAATATTTTCAATAGTTACATTCTTTGTTTCTTGTAAAGAAACAACTAGCAAAAAAGCGGCCGAAGTTAAAAATCAACAAGTTGACAGTATAGCAAATCAAGTGATAGAAGTTGCTGCTTTCAAAGGGCAACAAGTTACCGGAGTCACACTTACTGATGCCGGGCGTATTTTTGTAAACTTTCCGAGATGGAGAAAAGGAGTTGATAATTCCGTCGTGGAAATAACAAATACTACCGTTCAAAAAAGTTATCCGGATGAAAATTGGAATTCTTGGGAGATTGGACAGCCAGTTGTGGCCAACAAATTTGTTGGAGTGCAATCAGTAGTTGCCTTTGAAAACCAATTGTATGTTTTAGACACCAGAAGTCAATTATTCGAAAATGTACTGGATGCGCCTCGTCTTTTTGTTTTTGATCTAACAACTGATAAATTAGTTAAAACCTATATTTTAGATAAAAACAGCTACCACCCTGATTCTTATATCAACGATCTTAGGATAGATAAAAAAACTCAAAAAATCTATCTTACTGACTCAGGAAACTCTGGTATTGTCATCATAGACATTAAATCAGGTCGTTCCAGAAGAGTTTTAGACAACCACAAATCAACAGCTGCCGAACAAGGCTTTTTAACATTTGGAGACAAAAAATGGAAAAATACCATTCATTCTGATGGAATAGCACTGGACACTGTAAACAACCGACTTTATTTTCATGCCCTTACAGGATACAGCCTCTATTCAATTGCAACAAATATGCTAAACTCTGAAGATGAAAAAAGCATGGAAGAAAGCGTTCGATTTGAGGCAAAAACTGCCGCACCAGACGGCATGCTATTTGACCACAATGGTAATTTATATTTTGCCGATTTAGAAAATAATAAAATCCAGTATCGAAAACCAGATGGCAGTATTCACACTTTGGTAGAAGGTGATATGATAAAATGGGCAGATACATTTAGTATATATAACAACTACTTGTATTTTACAAACTCAAGAATAAATGAGGTTACAGCTGATATTTCAAATTTGACTTTTACTTTAAACAAAATCAAATTAGCCAAATAGTAAAAAAAGTTTCTTACCAAATCCAGCATTTGTAGCGGATACAAAGTTTACTGATTTGAAACAATCGTTTTTAGTTTCAATCTGTGATGTAAAATGGGTTTGATTTTTCGGAGGGCACTGAAAAAGTCCCGATCGCGCAGATATCCACAATCGTTAGCGCAAAATTACATTCTGTGCTAACAAACGAGGGCAGGTAAAACAAGCAGAAAAGCTATATCGATAAAACAATATAGCTTTTTTTGTTTAAAGACTGATTGAGAAGTAATTTTGTTAGGTTAGTTATGGGTATCAGTTGGAGTGGTCTATCTGGTGCTCGTTTGCAACGAGTTCCAATTTTTTATAGCACAATCATAGCGTTTGCAACGCGGTTTTTTATACTTTTATAAAACCAAAAACCTTCCTTTATTTTTCAAAATCACTAAAATGAATTCCAATGTTGATGAATTTATCAGTAATGCCACAAAATGGCAGCCCGAAATAGAGCAATTGCGACTATTGCTACTTGATTGCGGTCTAACCGAAGAATTCAAGTGGCGAAATCCTTGTTACACTTTTCAAGGAAATAACGTTGTTCTCATAGGTAGTTTTAAAGAATACTGTGCGCTTAGTTTTTTCAAGGGGTCTTTGTTACAAGACAGCAATGGTCTTCTAAGTAAACCGGGAGAAAACAGTCAGGCCATGCGTTTTTTAAAGTTTACAAATCTGCAAGAAATCATAGAACAGCAATCGATAATCAAAGCCTATATTTATGAAGCTATTGAGATAGAAAAAGCGGGTTTGAAAGTAATTTTCAAAAGCAATACAGCACTTGAATTGGTGGAAGAATTACAAATTGCATTAGACAAAAATCCTTCTTTAAAAACAGCTTTTAAAGCCTTAACACCGGGACGACAACGTGCCTACAATCTGTATTTTTCAGCTCCAAAACAATCCAAAACTCGGGAAACCAGAATAGAGAATTACACTCCGAGAATTCTTGACGGAAAAGGATTCAACGATTGCATTTGTGGGTTGTCTAAAAAAATGCCCAACTGCGACGGTTCACACAAATATATTCGAGGAGAAAATAAATGATAATCTGTAGCATTTTTTGCTTTGGTTATGATGAAAATGAAACGGAATCAATAGCCCTGATGGAAGCGGCATCCTCGCAGTCCCGATCCCGAAGCATCGGGACGGGACGCAGAGATACAGCGGACAGCAGGAAGTTTCGTCATTGAAAAAAATAGTCGTCCTGCTCCTAAAAAATAGCACTCCCTACCCGTTCATAACTCCTAAAGATTTCTTTTTAATACCAATTTCTAAATTCTTAATTTGCGGCTTTAACTTAGAAAGAGAAAATGAAGGTCTGTATTGCCGAAAAACCAAGTGTAGCACGCGAAATCGCATCCGTTTTAGGAGCCAATACCAAGCGAGATGGGTATTACGAAGGTAATGGTTATGCCGTAACCTATACTTTTGGGCATTTATGTACCCTAAAAGAACCAAACGATTACAAACCCCACTGGAAAAGTTGGGATTTGAACAACCTACCCATGCTTCCCGACAAATTTGAAACCAAAGTGGTCGAAAATTCGGGTATCCAAAAGCAATTCAAAATCATAAAAAGCCTGTTTGACAAAGCCGAGTTGGTCATCAACTGCGGGGATGCCGGGCAAGAGGGAGAACTTATTCAGCGCTGGGTGATGAACGAAGCCAATTACAAAGGCGAAGTACAACGCTTGTGGATTTCATCCCTAACCACCGAAGCCATCAAAGAGGGTTTTGAGAACTTGAAACCATCCGCCAACTACGATAATTTATACTACGCAGGATTTTCAAGAGCCATTGGCGACTGGTTGCTGGGTATGAATGCCACCCGTTTGTACACCGTAAAACACGGTGGTTACAAACAGGTTTTATCTATTGGAAGGGTGCAAACCCCAACCTTGGCCATGGTCGTGGACCGATTCAAGGAAATTGAGAATTTTAAACCGCAAACGTATTGGGAGTTGCAAACGGTGTATAGAGAGACGCTTTTTAGTTATGAGGAAGGGCGCTTTTTGAAAAAAGAAGACGGTGAAATTTTGGCCAATAAAGTCAAAGAAAGTGATTTCGAAATAGTTTCTGTCGAAAAAAAGAATGGCAATGAGTTTGCGCCTAAACTGTTTGATTTAACAGGTTTACAAGTATATTGCAATACCAAGTTTGGGTTTACGGCGGATGAAACACTTAAAATTGCGCAGACTTTGTACGAACAAAAAGTAGTCACCTATCCCAGAGTTGATACTACGTTTTTACCAAACGATATCTATCCAAAAGTTCCCGGCATTCTGCAAAAACTAACTAATTACGACGCGTTGACGCAACCGCTTTTAGAAAAAAAGATTAAAAAATCCACAAAAGTTTTCAACGATAAAAAAGTAACCGATCACCATGCGATTATCCCAACCGGGATTCAAAGCAATTTGCAATACAATCAGCAACAGGTGTATGAGATAATTACAAAGCGTTTTATTGCCGTTTTTTATGACGATTGTTTGGTAGCCAACACCACCGTAATTGGGAAAGCTGCCGATGTAGCCTTCAAAACTACCGGAAAAGAAATCTTAAAAAAAGGCTTTCGCATCGTTTTTGAAGACCCCAACGCCAAAGAAAAAGAAGCCGATATATTACCGAGTTTTATTGTAGGGGAAAAAGGACCACATGAACCCTCGTTTTTAGAAAAGGAAACCAAACCGCCGAATCAGTTTACGGAAGCTACTTTATTGCGCGCCATGGAAACCGCCGGCAAACAAGTGGACGATGAAGATTTACGCGAATTGATGAAAGAAAACGGCATTGGTCGCCCATCAACACGAGCCAATATTATTGAAACCCTTTTTAGACGCCAATACATCATTCGAAACAAAAAACAGGTATTGCCAACGCCAACGGGAATTCAACTGATTGACACCATTCAAAATGATTTGGTGAAGTCGGCAGAACTGACGGGTTCCTGGGAAAAGCAGTTGAAAGATATTGAAAAAGGAGTCTTTACCGCCGCCGCGTTTATTAACAATATGAAACGCATGGTAGAGGTCTTGGTCTATGAAGTGCGCAGTGAAACCAGACGCGCCAATATTTCGCACGCAGGAAGCATTCAAAAAGAAGTCGCTAAAGTAGAGCAAAAGAAAGCAGCAGGAATTTTGGCGGAAGCCTGTCCGAAATGTAAAAAAGCAACCCTCATCAAAGGAAAATCGGCTTATGGTTGTGGCGATTATAAAGCAGGTTGCACATTTCTATTGCCCTACACTTTTGCGGAGAAAAAAATATCCGAGAACCAATACTTGCGATTGCTTCAAAAAGGGTCTACAGTAAACTTGAAAGATTTCAAAACCGATGCCGGCACTGTGGAAGGTTTGCTTCGCTTTGATGAAAATTTCAAACTTATATTAGAACCTAAGAAAACGGAGGCGAAAGCCATTCCAGACGAATTAGCTTGTCCTAAATGTCAAAAAGGAACGGTTCTGAAAGGGAAAACTGCTTATGGTTGCAGCAATTATAAATTGGGATGTGATTTCAAAGTTCCTTTTGATGTGGTTAGAGCGAAATTACAAGATCAAAAACCGAGCAAAGAATTGGTTTATACTATTTTGAAAGAAAATAGCTAAGGCTATTAAACTATAAATAACATTAACTTTTAAACCTATAAGAAATGTAAGATCATTTAAGAAAGCTATAAAAACAAGAACTTAAATGTCCTTATATTTCTTTTATGGTAAAGCTTTTGATAACGTTGGTATTTTAATTATCTGTTTAAAAAAGTATTCAATGGTTTACTCCTTTTGAATATTCCAAACGAGGCAAACGCTTTTAAAAAAGTTAGCCACGAATTACACCAATTCTTAAAACAGATAAAATTTGTGTAATTCAATTTAAAAAATTAATATAAGTAGCACGAAAGATATATTGTCGCAATTATTAAAAAGAGTTTTTTGCCACAGATTAGAAGGATTAAAAAGATTTTTAAAGCTACGTGACGAATTAATCTGTGCTAATCTTTGAAATCTGTGGCAACGAAATTCAGAGTTTTAATAAAATACAGCATTCAATTTTAGCTATTACTTAATTTGTGGTAATTCGTGAAATTCGTGGCAAAAAACTTCTAAAAGCATTTATACTGATTCTAAAACTTAAAAAACACGCTATTCTATTTTTTTATACTTTAGCATTTCAAAATAACACCAAATGTTTACACCAATGTTTCAAAAAATAACTTTTATACTGCTGTTATTAGCCCTTTTTTCCTGTAAAAACTCCGATTCAAACGAAAAAGATAAAATCAAAGCAGCGCGCTGGTTACTGGGAAACTGGGAAAACAATTCTGCCGATGGAAATCTCTCCGAAACATGGAAAAAAGTAAATGACAGCACCTTTCAAGCAGAGTCTTACTTTATAAAAGAAAAAGACACCTTACATTTTGAAACCATAACATTAAAACAAAAAGGGGAAGAATTGACTTATAACGCAGCCGTAAAAGGACAATACGATGACAAACCGGTTTCTTTTAAATTGACAACTGCAACCGAGAAACAATTGGTTTTTGAAAATCCAAAACACGACTATCCTCAAAAAATCAGTTATACCCAAATTACTCCTGACAGTTTGGTGGCTAAAATTTCGGGAATTCAACAAGGGAAACCAAGTTCAGAACAGTTTTCGATGAAAAAAACCAAATAAAACATAACATTCCACATTGAAATTACAACCTTGCTCTAGAGAAGCAAGGTTTTTTTACGACTAAAATCATGGAAATCATCTTGTTAAAAGATTATTTTTAATTAGTCTAAATAATGTTTGTTAAATAAAAATTAAATTTTACTTTTGATTTATTCTTATTTGTTCTAAATAAGTATTAACTCATTTAATTTTTAACCATGAATTATTTAAAACAACGAATACCTCAATTTATTTTTCTCGCCTGTCTGCTGCTACTTTCTATAACTACCGCTTTTGCCCAAAACTCCGGTACTATAAAAGGAACCATTTTAACTAGCGACAACAAACCCGCCGAAGGAGTTTCAGTTTCTATAAAAGGAGCAAACAAAAATACTATTGCGGATAACAATGGAACTTTTATACTAAAAAACATATCTGAGGGCGTTCATATTCTAAAAGTTACTTTAGTTGGGTATAATGACTTAGAGCAAGAAGTAAAAATTACTACTGGGGAAATTACTGCAGTAGCATTAAAACTTACCTTATCAAACAATGAATTGAACCAAGTAGTGGTTTTGAGCAACAAAAGCGCTTTCAAAACGAATCGTGTTTCCTCAACACTTCGTTTGCAATCGCCTATCATTGAGATTCCGCAAAACATACAAGTTATAACAGGTAAACTTATTCAAGACCAACAAATTTTTGATATGCTGGAAGGCGTGACCCGCAATGTGAGTGGCGCTACAAGGGTAGAACACTGGGATAATTATGCCAATATTACCATGAGAGGCAGTCAAGTAGCCGCTTTTAGAAACGGTATGAATGTCAGTTCCACTTGGGGACCACTTACGGAAGATATGAGTATGGTGGAACGTATTGAATTTGTAAAAGGTCCTGCAGGATTTATGCTTGCAAACGGAAATCCAAGTGGTTTTTATAATGTTGTCACCAAAAAACCAAGCGGACGTACCAAAGGCGAAGCGAGTTTAACACTAGGAAGTTTTGATAGGTATAGAGGTACCTTGGATTTTGACGGAAAATTGACCAAAAACGGAAAATTATTGTACCGTATTAATGTAATGGGCGAAAAGAAACAAAGTTACCGTGATTTTGATTTTAATGATCGCTACACATTTGCTCCGGTACTTAAATATTTGGCAACCGATAAAACAGCCATCACATTGGAATACACCCAGCAATTTTCTAAAGTAAATGCCGTTGGTGCCAATTATGTTTTTTCGCACCGAGGATATGCTGATTTACCAAGAAGTTTCTCTACATCAGAGGCCAATTTAGATCCTACAAAAATGACAGAAAGAAATATTCTTGCCATTTTAGATCATAAAATAAGTGACCAATGGAAGTTTACTGCGCAAACATCTTATCTTAATTACCAACAAGAAGGAATGTCCTTATGGCCATCTGGCTTTGACCCAAGCAATGATGCAATTCTTAAACGTGGTGGTGGAAATTGGGATATTTTAGGAAAAATCTATGTTGGACAAGCGTTTATAAATGGCGAAGCTAAAACAGGATCAATTACCCACAAAATACTATCGGGATTGGATTTAAGTGATAAAACATTTTTTCATGACTGGTCACAATATTTTACTTTACCCGATTTAAACATCTACAATCCAGTACATGGAACGCTGGCTGCTTCCCCTACTTTTGACAGAAGTAAAAGTCTGGAAGATAGAGGCGTGAAATACCAAAACAGTTACAAAGCACTATATGTGCAGGACGAATTGGGGTTCTTTGACAATACACTTAGATTAACATTGGCGGGAAGATATACGATACTTAAAGCGTATAATGTTTACTCTGGCGGTACCAAAAACGAAAAATTCACACCAAGAGTTGGTTTGAGCTATTCTATTGATAAAAACACGGCGGCCTACTTTGTGAACGATCAATCTTTTAATGAGAACTACGGAACAAACTGGCAAGGCCAATCTTTTAAACCTGAAACTGGAGGAAATATAGAATTTGGTTTAAAAAGAGACTGGTTGAATGGAAAATGGAATTCAGTTGTTTCCATTTACCAAATTACCAAAAACAATGTACTGACATTAGATCCGGAACATTCCTTCGGAACACAACAATTCAGTAGAGAAAGTGGACAACAAAAAACAAAAGGTTTTGAGGTAGATATTAGAGGAGAAATTTTCAAAAATTTAGACCTTATTGTAAACTACGCCTTTACAGAAGGAAAAACAACCAAAGACACTGATCAATCACTTGTGGGAACTCAAGTAGCCGGAACTACAAGACACATCCAAAATGCCTGGTTGAATTATAAAATAGACAGAGGAACGCTAAACGGAGTTGGTTTTTCATTAGGATACCAATACCAAGTAAAAAGAGCACCATGGTATATTTCGCCTGATAATAGTACAATGCTTCCAGATTATTTCCGATTGGACGGAGGAGTTACGTATCAAAAAAACAAAATATCAGTCAATCTTGTTGTAAATAATATCCTGAACAAATACTTGTATTCTGGAGGATATTATAGCTATAGCGATATGTATTACTGGCAAACAGAAGCAGGAACTAACTTCCGTTTATCTGTTGGCTATAAATTTTAGAGTTAGTTAGTTAGTTTGTTTAATTAAACTCCTCATTTCGGTGAGGGGTTTTATCTATTTTTAATGAAAAATAATAATTTAAAAAAAGGGATTGGAAAAATACACCTATGGTTGGGTTTATCATCGGGCATAGTTGTTTTTATAATTGCCATAACAGGCTGTTTGTATGCCTTTCAGGAAGAGATACAAAATTACACGCAAGAATATCGCTTTGTAAAAGAGCAGGATGCTACTTTTTTACCTCCTTCAAAATTAGTTGCAATAGCTAAAAAAGAACTTCCTGACAAACTGCTCCATGCGATAAAATACAACGAAAAAAATAATGCGGCTGAAGCTGAATTTTTCCATTATGAACCCACGTATTACTATAGCGTCTTTATAAACCCGTATACAGGAAAAGTTTTGAAAACAGTAAACAATGAGGAAGGTTTCTTCCGTTTTATACTGGACGGTCATTTCTACCTTTGGTTGCCTAATGAAATTGGACAAACTGTTGTAGCATCAGCTACATTAATATTTCTGGCACTGTTAGTTTCTGGTTTAATTCTTTGGTATCCCAAAAACAAGAATGCCGCAAAACAACGCTTTTCGTTCAAATGGAAAAAAGGCACAAAGTGGAAACGCAAAAACTACGATTTGCATAATATTACCGGTTTTTATGTGCTAATAATCGGAATTATTTTCGCCATTACGGGTTTAGTATGGGGATTTCAATGGTTTGCATACTCTTATTATAAAGTAACCGGTGGTGAAAAATCATTACTATATGAAGAGCCACTTTCGAAAATAAATACAAAGACAGCAACTCATACAATCGCAAACCCATTGGATAAAATCTGGCACCAAATGCAAAAAGAATATCCTCAAGCGGAATCCATTGAAATACATCCGCCTGAAAAAGCTACTTCTCCAATAGCTGCCAATGCAAATTCAGACAAAGGAACGTATTGGAAAATAGATTACCGTTATTTTGATCAATACAGCTTGAAAGAAATGAATGTTTCCCATCTCTGGGGCAGACAAAAAGAAGCTAAAATTGCCGATAACCTCATGAAAATGAATTACGACATTCACACTGGAGCAATACTGGGTTTACCCGGAAAAATATTCGCATTCTTAGTTAGTTTACTCATTGCGAGTCTTCCAATATCTGGATTCTACATTTGGTGGGGACGAAACCGAAAAGGGAAAGTATCAATTAATTTAATTTCATAAAAATAAATACAAGTCGTAATATAAAAATAATTAAATCTCAAAAGAGTGAGTTTATCAAAGACTAAATCTCTTAAATACAACTATTTAAAATAAAGTTTTAACATATTATTAATATTTAATCTAAATAAGTTTTGTTAAATCAAAATCAGATTATACATTTGCATTCTTATTTTTAATTATTCCAAATAAATGAATCAAAAATACTTTTTAATTGGCTTTATTATTGCGATAATGCTATCCAGCTGTACAGATGATTCCGAATATGTGCCAATCATTAGCAATAAAATAGACATTGGAAAACTGATTTTCTTTGATAAAAACCTCTCAAACCCGATTGGTCAAGCATGTGCTTCTTGCCATGCACCTGAAACTGGTTTTAGCGATCCTTTGCACAGAGACATTTCAGAAGGTGCTGTAACTGGTACTTTTTCAAGCATCAATTCTCCAAATTTAGCTTACAATGTATTTTCCCCAGAGCGTACCTATAATACTACGGATGAAACTTATATTGGTGGACTTTTCCTTAACGGACGATCTCCAAACCTAAAAGAACAACTCATTCATCCCTTCATAGGTGAAGTAGAAATGAATAATGGCAGTATTGCAAATGTTGTTTCCAAAATAAAAAATACTTCTTATTTCTCGGAAATAGAAAAAGAATACGGAGTAGCAAAGACCGACGAAGAATTAATGTCTTTTGTTGCCGATGCTTTAGCCGTTTTTGAAACATCTAAAGAAGTGAATTCATTTACCTCAAAATTTGATTATTTCTCTAAACAATTAATAAAATTTTCAGATACTGAAAAGAAAGGTTTGGTCCTTTTTCAGGGAAAAGGAAAATGTGCACAATGTCATGTTCTAGAACCGGATGCAAAAACGGGCAAAATTCTATTTACTGATTTTAGCTATGATAATATTGGAGTTCCCAGAAACGAAAAAAATCCTTTTTACAACCAATCAACAGCCGTAAATCCTGCGGGAGCGAACTTTATTGATTTAGGCATTGGCGCAGTCGTTTCACAACCTGAACACAATGGAAAATTTAGAGTTCCAACATTACGAAACATTGCTATTTCAGCACCCTATTTTCATAACGGTTCGTTTAAAACCTTAAAAGAAGTCATTCATTTTTACAATGTTCGAGATGTAAATCCTAGCGAATTTGCCGCTCCAGAAATACTTGAAACCGTAAATAGAGATGAATTAGGCAATTTAAAAATGACCGCCGAAGAAGAAAGTCAACTAGAAACATTTCTTGAAACACTAACTGATCATTACCGAAAATAATTTTTTACAATACAAAAAACCGTTATATGAATTTCAATAAAATAATACTTTCTCTTGTTGCTTTAGCTGGCCTACAAACCATGCAAGCACAAGAAAACACTAAAAACATCCTTAAAGAAGTTATTGTAAAAGGATTCAAAACCGTAAATGGTGTGGGGCACATGATTGATAGTAAAGACGGAATCATTTATGCTGGTAAAAAAAATGAAATCATTCTTGTTGACAGTCTCGATGCCAATAAAGCTATAAATAATACACGTCAAATACTGGGAAGAATCCCCGGATTGAATATAGTAGAAACTGAAAGTAGTGGATTTACTGCCAACGGAATTGCAACACGTGGACTCAATCCATCCCAAAGTATCGAGATGAACACGAGACAAAATGGTTACAACATCAGTGCTGATATTTATGGCTATAATGAATCCTATTATATTCCACCAATGGAAGCCGTAAGTCGTATAGAAATGGTTAGAGGTGCAGCATCGTTGCAATTTGGATCACAGTTTGGCGGTTTAGTCAATTATGTTACTAAAGATGTTCCAAAAAATAAACCTTTTGAATTTATTACTTCACAAACTATAGGAAGTTATGGTTTGTATAATTCCTTCAATTCTGTTGGTGGGAATTATAAAAAAATAAGCTACTATGGCTTTTTACAATACCGTAATATGGAAGGTTACAGACCCAATTGTCAGCAATCACAAGTTTCTGGATTTGGAAAAATACAATACAATCATTCCGATAAATTAAATTTTGGAGTTGAATATTCTTTACTACGAAATAAAATAAAAATGCCGGGAGGATTAACCGATAGCTTATTCTATGCAAACCCAAAAACATCAACACGTGCAAGAAACTGGCTAAAAAGCCCATGGAATATCATAACGGCTTACGCCAATTATACTCCTTCGGAAAGCAGCACTTTGAGCGTTAAGTCAACTTTTTTGTTTAGTAGTCGTTCTTTAGTTTGGAGAAATGAAGACGGTGGTGCAGCAGCTACAGATGATATTGATCTTACTACTAATGCTTTTGTTCCCAGAGAAGTGGGAATCGAAAAAATGAATAACAGTACCACCGAAATCCGTTTTTCACAAAATTACTCTTTAGGCAAACAAAAATCAACTTTTGCAGGCGGTGTTCGCCAAAGCTATGCTTGGTTTAAGCGTCAAGGTGGTGGAGAAGGAACGACAAATAGCGATTTTGATTTGTCAATTTCAGGAGATTGGGGATATGATTTAGATTTTAGCACCACAAATCTAGCTCCGTTTGTAGAAAATATTTTTAAAGTCTCCAAAAACTTTACTGTTACTCCTGGTTTTCGATTTGAATATTTAAGAAGTACGGCTAAAGGACATAAAGAAGTGGAAGGCGATATTCAAATTACAGATGAAGTTAGAAATAGAACTTTTGCATTAGCAGGACTTGGATTGGAATTTAAACCTGGAAAAAACACCAGCATCTATGCCAATATTAGTCAAGCTTATCGACCGATAGATTACAGCCAACTAGAACCTTTTGGAATTAGTTCAAAAATTGACCCCAACCTAAAAGATTCAAAAGGATTTAATAGTGATTTAGGTTACAGAGGTACCATTAGAAACTACCTGAATTTTGACATTGGTGGATTTTATATGGCATATAACAAACGTATTGGCGTGACTTTGGCGACAGACCCTATCACTGGGGATTATTATTCCATTAGAAAAAATATAGCCAATAGTGTACACCAAGGAATCGAAAGTTATATCGAGTTTAATATTCTAAAATACTTCAATTCACAATCTAATTTTGGTTTAAGTATTTTCAATTCCTTTGCTTATGTAGATGCAAAATACACCACAGGAGAATTTAAAGGAAAAAGAGTCGAAGCCGCCGCTAAAACCATAAATCGTGTGGGTTTAATTTTTAGCACTAGTAAATTATCGACTACTTTACAAGTTAATTTTGTTGGAGATGCTTACGGAGATGCTTCAAATGCAATGAGCAGCGAAGATCCCGTTGCGGGTTATATTCCAGCCTATACTGTTTTAGACTGGAGTGCTGCCTACAAATTACAAAATTTCGCAATCAAGTTAGGTGCCAATAATTTAACAGATAAATCCTATTTTACCCGTAGAACAGATGAATATCCTGGGCCAGGAATTATACCTGCTGTAGGAAGAAGCTTTTATTTAGGTTTTACAGCTAAATTTCAATAAATAATATTTAATTTTTCTTTTAAGAGTAAAATTCGTTACTATTTTTTTTTAGTAATATTTACGAATAATTATTAATAAAATTACTAAATCGTAACTTTTCATTAAACACATTTCATTTGGAGATGTGTTTTTTTTTAGGAAAATAGTACACCTATTAGATTAAAATAAAATGATTTGGATTAACATCTACATTATTTTTATTTTTTTATCACTTGTAAAAAACTGTTATTAAACACCTTGCAATATATTTCTATTTATTATTCATATTTAATCTAAATAAGTTTTGTTAATTGAAATGTGGGTTTTATATTTGCATTGTTATTTTTAATTATTCCAAATAAACAATCATGAAATATATTTTACTTCCTACTTTAACCTTATTATTTAGCTTAAATAGCTTTGCACAAGAAATAGCAAGCACGACAGAAAATACCAATACAACAGAAATTTTTGATACTGTTTCAGATACTATCAAAAACAAAAAAGGAGGAATTCTTAAAGAAGTTATTATAACACAAAATCAGCAAAAAAAACCAGTTACTGCATTGAGATCAGGATTAAAACCTATGGATACTCCACAAAGCGTACAAATAATTGGTGCTGAAATTATAGAACAACAACAAAGCATTCGATTGAGCGATGTAATAAAAAATGTAAATGGCGTTTACGTTGGTTCAGCTCGTGGAGGAGCACAAGAAACATTTTGGTCTAGAGGATATGATATGTCTGCAAACAATATGTTTAAAAATGGTTTTCGTTTAAATGGTGGTTCAATTCCAGAAGTTTTGTCTTTAGAAAAAGTAGAAGTACTAAAAGGTAGCGCAGCCTTATTATACGGAAATGTTGCTCCAGGTGGTGTATTGAATATGGTAACAAAAACACCTTCTTTTAAGCAAGGTGGAGAAATAGGAATGCAAATAGGAAGCTATTCTTTTTACAAACCATCAATTGATATTTATGGTCCTTTAAATAAAATTATCGCCTACAGATTTACAGGTTCTTATGAAAATTCAGAAAGCTTTAGAGATGTTGTAAAAAAAGAACGTTATTATATCAATCCCTCTTTTCTTTTCAAAGTGAGTGATAAAACAGAAATCACCCTACAAGGAGATTATTTAAAAGACAATTGGACACCTGATTTTGGAACTGGAATCATTGGTAGAGAAATTGTAGATTTACCTCGCAACTTATATTTAGGAGCAACTTGGTCTAATGGACAAACTAGACAAGCTTCGGTTTCTGGATTAGTAAACCATGAGTTTAATAAAAACTGGAAATTAAATTTTAATTCTTCTTTTCAAAACTACGATAGAACTTCTAAAGGAACAGAACGTATTGTACCGGCTGCAAACGGTGATTGGAGCAGACCTCTTGGACAAAACAAAAACTTGGAACAAATCATCGGAGAACAAATCAGTTTGCAGGGAAATTTTACAACTGGAAAAATAAAACACCAATTATTTACTGGTGTTGATTTAGAAAATTCCTTTTTACAAGCTTATACCTTTACATTTAGCCCTACAACTTATGGTAGTGGTAACATTTTTGACTTCGATAATTTTAATCAAGGAGGAGCAATACCAAATAGCACTAATACCAAAATAGTAAAAACAGACACCAACCGTTTTGGAGTTTACGCGCAAGATTTAATTTCATTAACAGAAAAATTTAAAGTTCTGGCAGGAATTCGTTGGTCTTGGCAAGAATCACAAGCAGAAACATTTGACTTGATTAAAAAAACGGTTACAGAAGATAAAAAACGTATTGATGAAGCTTTTTCTCCAAAAGTAGGATTTGTATATCAGCCAACAAAAAACACGTCTTTGTTCGCTAGTTACGCCAACTCATTTACACCAAATACAGGATTCACCGTTTACAATGAAGTGATTAAACCTTCAGTTATCGACCAATACGAAGTGGGAGTTAAAAAAGATTTCTGGAGAGGAATTTTGAGTACTAATGTAACTTTATACCAAATCACAAATAGTAATTTAGCTCAAACTGCTGAATTTAAAGCTGATGGTATTACGCAAAATACGGATACTACCGTAAAAGTTTTAAGCGGAGCAACTAAAAGTAAAGGAGTGGAAATAGATATTATTGCAAAACCAATTGAAGGTTTGAATATTATGGCGGGTTATAGTTACAATGACATGCGTTATACTAAAACTTCAGGATTAAACGGAAGCAATATTGAAGGTGATCGTTTAGTAAGAACTCCAGCTAACACAGCAAACTTTAGTTTATTTTATAAATTACCTAATGGTGCGTTAAAAGGATTATCAGTGGGAACTATAGCAAATTACATTGGAAAAAGATCTGGTGGATGGAACAATCAAATTGATACTACATTGCCATCAGGAATTAATGTACGAGAAATTCCATTAGATGCTTACACTACTATTGATGTATCTGCAGGGTACGAATGGAAACAATTTTCAATCTTATGTAAATTATCTAATATTACGAATGAATTGAATTATACCGTTCATGAAAATTATAGTGTGAATCCAATTGCACCGCGCCAAGTAATGACGAGTTTAAAATATAAATTCTAATTAACCATTTTGTAAAAAAATCTTATTTTTTTAAACATTTGAACGTACTTAACACATGAAAAAAATTAACTTCAGAAATTTACACCGCGATTTAGGCTATTTCTATATCGGATTAATTGTTTCCTTTGCCTTTTCAGGGCTTATGATGAACCACAGAGAATCTTGGCATCCTGATAAATATACTACCGAAACGAAAGCCATTGAAATACAATTACCAGAAGAAAGCAAAATCAACGAAAAATTTGCTGAAGATTTAGGAAAAAAATTAGGCATCGATGACAAAATGAGACGTCACATGGTAAAAAAGGGAACTTTTAAAATTTCTTTTGAAAAACACGATGTGGAGATTGATATAAAAACAGGAAAAGGTGAAATCGTATCTTTTTTAAAAACGCCTATTATTAGCCAATTCATGAGCTTGCATAAAAATACATCTAATTTTTGGATTTATTATTCTGATATTTTTGCGATAAGCTTAATCATTATTGCATTAACAGGAACTATAATGATAAAAGCCGGAAAATTCAGCTGGAAAAACAGAGGCTGGAAACTGGCTGTTGCTGGAGTTGTTTTTCCGCTATTATTTTTGATTTTATTTGGTTAAAATACAACTTTACTATACTTAAATCCGTGACCACACGGATTTTTTTTGTTCATGGCTATACCAAAAACAAATAGCAAAATATCTTAATTGATTAGAATTCCGTTCTCTTCAAGCATTTCAAAAAGACAGATACTTTGATTTGGTTCATATTTCTCAACTCCGCTTTGATACCACTCCGCAATCATATTGACTTGATGAGAAGTATACCCTTCGTCTTCAATAGGTAACCCAAGTAAGCCTGCAATAAGGAAATCTTCCAAAACTTTATCAGTCACAATACGTTGAGGAATTCCATCACAAATACATCCATTAATTCGCTCATATTCAGACCGTCCAGATTGAAATCCAGTAATAAAAGCTTCATTGTTCATTGAACTATTGAATTCCAGAAATGGATTTGAACCAATTGAATACCCTTTAAGATAATCTTGTCTATAAGCAGGACTAAATATTTTCTTCATTTTTTTATTAATGTAGTAATTGAAAATTCCATGTCAAACATATTAACAATTTATCAGTAAATACGTAAAAATCGTTTAAAGGAAAAAATACCCTTTAAATCACATTTGCGATGACGTTCATCGATAAAATATTGTTATATAACTACCCTCTAATTATTATCTTTCTCTGGTGTTTTGTCTTGACAAAAAACAAAATATTTAATTTTTTAATAAAAAAACCCAATCCTGAAATTTCAGAATTGGTTTTTTTAATTTTATAAATTGACTAATTAATCCTTATTTCAATCCAGCTAAACTATGTTCGATAGTTTCAATTTTAGACAGCGCATCCGCTTCTTTTTGTCTTTCGTTTGCTAGAACTTTCTCAGGTGCACCAGCAACAAATTTCTCGTTAGCCAGTTTGTTTTGAACTGATTTCAAGAAACCTTGCGTATATACCAACTCCGTATTTAGTTTTGCAATTTCTTCTTCCACATTGATATTTCCGGTAATTGGAATGAAATATTCATTCGATTTTACACGGAAAGACAAAGCGCCATCCACTTTATCAGAAACATATTCTAACGAAGTTATGTTTCCCAGTTTAGTCACAACCGAATCAAAATAAGTTGAAACTTTATCATTATTCACCACTTTCAATTCAATAGTATCTTTGAACGGAATATTTTTGTCTTTGCGAATTGTTCTTATTCCAGAAATCACTTCAATTGTACTTTCAAAATCAGCAATTAAACGGACATTAAAAGGTTTCATTTCTGGCCAAGTCGAAACAATCAATGCTTCCTCAGTAGTTCTTTCAGCAAGAATCTGCCAAATCTCCTCTGTCAAGAACGGCATAAACGGATGCAATAATTTCAAGTTATTTTCTAGCATTTCTATCGCTTTCGCAAAAGTCACGCTGTCAATTGGTTGTTGGTATGCCGGTTTTATCATTTCGAGGAACCAAGAACAGAAATCGTCCCAAACCAATTTATAAATCCCCATTAAAGCATCTGAAATTCTGTATTTTTCAAAATTGTCTTCAATTTCTAAAAGCGTTTGTTGCAACTTGGCTTCGTACCATACAATCGCTACTTTTGAAGATTCCGGTTGCGGTATAGCATCCGAAACTTCCCAACCTTTTATTAGTTTGAACGCATTCCAAATTTTATTGGTAAATGCTTTTCCTTGATTACACAATTCTTCATCAAACATAATATCGTTTCCTGCAGAAGCGCTCAAAAGCAATCCCACACGAACACCATCAGCACCAAATTTTTCGATTAAATCCAAAGGATCAGGAGAATTTCCTAATGATTTAGACATTTTGCGTCTTTGCTTGTCACGAACCAAACCTGTCAAATACACATTAGTAAATGGTTTTTTTCCAGTATATTCATAACCTGCAATAATCATTCTCGCTACCCAGAAAAACAAAATATCCGGACCCGTTACTAAATCATTCGTTGGATAATAATATTTAAAATCTTCACTTTCCGGATCCATAATTCCACCAAAAACGGACATTGGCCACAGCCAAGAAGAAAACCAAGTATCAAGAGCATCAACATCCTGAGTTAAGTCTGAAGTTGTAAGTTGTAAGTTATTGGTTCTTTCTTTAGCCAAAACTAAAGCTTCTTCGATAGATTCAGCAACTACAAAATCCTCTTTTCCATCTCCATAGAAATAAGCCGGAATTTGTTGTCCCCACCATAATTGACGGGAAATATTCCAATCACGAATATTATTTAACCAATGAGCGTACGTGTTATTAAAACGTGCTGGATGCAATTTAATTTCACCATCAACCAAAACAGATTTGATTGCCGGTTTAACCAAATCCTCCATTTTCAAGAACCATTGGTCTGATAAACGAGGTTCAATAACTGCTTTAGTCCTTTCAGAAGTTCCCACTTTATTTAAGTGAATTTCAGTTTTTGTTAAAGCACCAATCGTTTCTAATTCTTTGGCTATTGCCTCACGAACTACAAAACGGTCTTGTCCTTGATACTGCAATCCAAAACTATTCAAAGTAGCGTCTTCATTGAAAATATCAATAATTTCAAGATTATGCTTCTCCCCTAGCGTTTTGTCATTCATATCGTGTGCAGGAGTTACTTTCAAACAACCTGTTCCAAATTCGATATCAACATATTCATCTTCTATAATAGGAATCACTCTTCCGCAAATAGGTACAATGGCGCTTTTACCTTTCAAATGAGCAAAACGTTCGTCATTTGGATTAATGCAAATTGCAGTATCTCCAAAAATAGTTTCCGGACGTGTTGTAGCTATCGTAAGAAAGTCTTCACCTCCTTCGATTTTATATTTTAGGAAATATAATTTCCCTTGTTGTTCTTCATAAATAACTTCCTCATCAGACAAAGTCGTTTTTGCTTCAGGATCCCAATTTACCATTCGGTATCCTCTGTAAATCAAACCTTTGTTGTATAAATCTACAAAAGAACGAATTACCGATGCTGACATATCAGGATCCATAGTAAACTTGGTTCGCTCCCAATCACAGGAAGCCCCTAGCTTTTTCAATTGGTCCAGAATTACGCCACCATATTTGTCAGTCCATTCCCAAGCATGCGCCAGAAATTCTTCGCGTGTCAAATCGTTTTTATTGATTCCTTCAGCTTTTAATTTCGCAACAACTTTAGCTTCGGTAGCTATTGAAGCATGATCCGTTCCTGGAACCCAACAAGCGTTGAAGCCTTTAAGACGCGCTCTTCTAATTAATACATCTTGAATGGTGTTGTTCAACATGTGTCCCATATGCAAAACCCCAGTAACATTAGGTGGTGGAATTACTATAGTATATGGCGTTCTATGGTCTGGCTCCGAGTGAAAATAATTATTCTTCATCCAGTAGTCATACCACTTATTCTCAATAGTTTTGGCGTCGAATTGTGCAGGAATTGTCATTTTATTGTGGATTCGTTTAATCGTTAAATTCGATTGTTTGTTCGTTCAGTTAAACAAATAACCAAATCAACAAATAACCTTTTAAAATTTGGTCTGATATTTGTAATTCTAATTGGGACAAAAGTAAATAATTAAGTACACTATAAAAAGAGAAATAAATATTTGTGCATTAATTAAAAGAAAGTACATTTACTTAACCGAATCAAAAAAAATGAAAATGAAAAAAATAATAACTTTAATAGCAATCGTATTTGCAAGCAGTCTAAGTTTTGCCCAATCTGGTGCTAAAATTGAATTTGCTGCTAAAGACAAGACTATTGATTATGGTAGGATTTCCAAATCAAGTGACAATGGCATAAGAGCTTTTGAATTTACAAATACCGGAAATACTCCCTTAATTATCACTTCGGTACAATCAACTGCAAGCAGTACCATTTTATCGCAACCAAAAACACCAATACAACCTGGAAAAACAGGAAAAATTGAAGTGAAATATAATATGGCCCCTGGTCCTATCCGCAAAACAATTACTGTAGAATCTAACGCAGTGAATTACGAAGAAGGAAGGGTTGCCTTAAAAATTAAAGGAGAAGTAATACCTAATTAAGGTATTTTTAGATAAACTCAAAGCGCTTTTTGATACTCAATTTCAAGAAGCGCTTTTTTTTATAAAATATTTTGAAGCTGAAACCTAAATTTAAGAATTTTACCATTTCGCTCAATTTCTAATACAATCCATTTTTCTTCTTCAGATTTAAAAAGAGAGTTAATTTCCTGTAAAGAATATTTGTAAGCGAAATTTTTATTGATTGAAACAATTATGTCTCCTTTTTGTAAACCACTATTTTCAGCAGGTGAATTTTTTCTGACATTAGCAATTTCATAAACTGGTTTTAAATTGAATTTATATTTAAAATCGCTGGTATTCTTATCTTTTTTTGATGTATAAGGATCCTCCAAAACTACCCTAGGAACCGTCTGGAGAGGTACTGTTTCCTGTACCCATTGCAAACCATGATGCTGTATTTCAACTCCACTTTTGTTATAATTAAAAGGAGCGAAATATTCTTTATTTTTCTTTAAATACAAAAATCCATTAGTGTAGTCAAAAACAACTACGAATCTTCTTAAAATTTCACCTCCCACAGAGCCAACTCTACTGGGAACCATTTTTACATTTCGCACTGAACTGGAATCTGGGAAAGCAACAATAGGATTATTAAATTCAAATTTCGACATTGTAAATTTTGAAATTTTTGCTCTTCTCCCTTCTACATCGCCGCTAAATCCTTTGCCCAAATAATCTTCAAAATTTTTAACAGGAACTTTTATCAATTTAGAGCGACTTTCAAAGAGCCAAAGTGCATCACTATTGCCAATATCTATTAATAATTTAGCAGGAAACGAAACAGAATCAATACTCATAGTATTTATGATGTATGGTTTTAGTTTTTCAATTGTAATAGCAACTTTCTCAAATTTTCTCTCTATTTTCTTTCTGTTTTTTTCAATGTCACTATGAACAATTATTCTTCTTTTTTCATAATCAATTTCTACCAAATTGTTTCTAAAAAACTGATATCCAATAATTCCGTTTACTGGAATTCCCACATGAGAAGACAAATTAAATTCCTGATCTAAAACAATGTATAACAAATGATTACTCGATTTCAATCCCCCTGCTTCTAAGACATTATTAGTCGATTTTAACCCTTCGATGGCATCTTCGCTTCCTAAACCGCGCAAAGTTATTTTTTCGACATTAGAAAATTCAATTTCTTTTTTATCTTCCAAACTAAACAAAATGGTTTCTTCCACACCAGAATCCAATAAAAAATTTAGTTCTACACCATTGACCTTGATAGGAATGAAAATTAAATTATTAATAAATTTGAAAGGAATAGTCACTTTATCGACCTTTTTACTAAACTCAAAACCATCTTGTGCTAAAATAGTCAAGGTATTGAAAAGGAGAAAAAATAAAATAATTACCTTTTTCATTAAGAATTCTTTGTATAAAGTTACTAAAAATACAACATAATAGTGCGTTTTTGATACCAAATAGACTTATTAATTACAGTAAGTTTGAAAAAAAAATTGCAAATTTGCATTTCAATAATTTTAAACATGCCAAATATATCTAACAGAGGCAAACAAATGCCCGAATCACCAATACGAAAACTGGCTCCTTTTGCTGAAATGGCTAAAAAAAAGGGTCATAAAGTATACCATTTGAATATAGGTCAACCCGATATAAAAAGTCCAGAAGTCGCCATTAAAGCCATTAAAAATATTGATTTAAGTATTATTGAATACGGTCCTTCTGCTGGTTATGAAAGTTATAGAAAAAAATTAGCCCAATTTTATACTAATCAGGATGTAAAAGTTTCTTTTGAAGACATCATGATAACTACTGGTGGGTCTGAGGCACTTTTATTTGCTTTAGGAAGTATTATGGATCAGGGAGATGAAATCATTATTCCAGAACCCTTTTATGCTAATTACAGTGCTTTTTCGGCAGAATCCGGCGCTACGGTAGTTCCTGTAAATTCTGTTTTTGAAAGTGGTTTTACGCTACCTCCAATTGAAGAATTTGAAAAACTAATTACTTCAAAGACCAAAGCAATTTTAATTTGCAATCCAAGCAACCCTACCGGTTATTTGTATTCCGAATCAGAAATTTTACAATTGGGCAGACTAGCTAAACAATACGATTTATTCCTAATTGCAGATGAAGTATACAGAGAATTTATATATGATGAAGACATTCATTATTCCGTAATGAATCTTGAAGGACTGGAACAAAATGTCATCATGATCGATTCTGTATCTAAACGCTACAGTATGTGTGGAGCTCGAATTGGATGTATGGTTACAAAAAACAAAGAGGTAATTTCAGCCGCGATGAAATTTGCCCAAGCCCGTTTGTGTCCTCCAACAATTGAACAAATAGCTTGCGAAGCAGCCATCGATACTCCTCAAAGTTATTTTGACGAAGTAATTACAGAATATAAAGAACGTAGAGATACCTTAATTTCCGAATTAAATAAAATCGAAGGGGTAATCGTTACCAAACCTAAAGCTGCTTTTTATTGTATTGCACAACTTCCTGTTGATAATACGGATGATTTTGCACAATGGCTTTTAGAAAGTTATGATTTGAATGGTGAAACCGTTATGGTTGCTCCAGCTGCCGGTTTTTATTCGACTCCAGGAATGGGATTAAACCAAGTGCGTATTGCTTATGTTCTTAAAAAAGAAGATTTGATCAGCGCTGTTCGGATTCTAAAAGAAGCAATTCCGGTTTACAATTCAACTCGATTGAAAAAATTAATTGAAGTAGAATAATTACAAATCAAAAAAAACATCTTTGTTATCCTATTGATAACCAAAAGATTTCAAATATTTTACAAAAGGCAGTAACCAAAAAGTTATTGCCTTTGTTTTTTTGAAGCAATTAGAAAATCCTACTTTGTCGATAATGGCTATAAAGTCATCATTAAATAGTATAAACGATAGAAATTCTTTAGTTTTTATTAATTATCTTTACCACTTAAATTTACATACCCAATATAATAGTACCTTTTTGATGATAAATAACGAAGAATTTCAAGACGAGATAGGAAACAATCACATTAGTACAAGTGCAAAAAATCCATTAAGAGAAGATGCATTTGCTATTTCAGATGAAGAAAAAATAGAAAAAATTAAAAAAGACGTTGAAAATATTCTGATTACCCTTGGAATGGATTTGACGGATGACAGCATGAAAGGGACTCCAAATCGTGTTGCTAAAATGTTTGTAAAAGAAATCTTTGCAGGATTGAATCCTACAAAAAAGCCAAAAGCATCTACTTTTGACAACAATTACAAATATGGTGAAATGTTAGTCGAAAAAAACATTACTCTTTACTCTACTTGTGAACATCACTTATTACCAATTATAGGAAGAGCTCACGTGGCATATATTTCTAATGGAAGGGTAATTGGACTTTCTAAAATGAATAGAATCGTAGAATATTATTCTAAAAGACCTCAGGTACAAGAGCGTTTGACGATGCAAATCGTTCAAGAATTACAAATGGCATTAGGTACTGAAGATGTTGCTTGTGTAATTGATGCTAAACATCTTTGCGTGAATTCAAGAGGAATCAGCGATATTGAAAGCAGCACAGTAACCTCAGAATTTGGAGGAAAATTTAAAGATGTTCAAACTAAGAGAGAGTTTTTGGATTATATTAAATTAGAGACAAAGTTCTAAAACACAAATAATTCTATTTAACCGATAAAGCCCTAGCCCTGATGGAAGCGGTATCCTTTTTATGGCTTTTTTAGCCAGAAAAAGATATAGCGAACAGCGGGAAAAGCTTCAAAAAAAATACAAATGCCATTATATAAAAGTCAAACTCTAAAAATATACAATTCTCTTTCGGGAGAAAAAGAAACATTTACACCTATTCATGAAGGCAATGTTGGAATGTATGTTTGCGGACCAACGGTTTACAGCAATGTACATCTTGGCAATGTGAGAACATTTATGTCCTTTGATGTGATTTTTAGGTATTTTTTGCATTTAGATTATAAAATGCGTTACGTCCGTAATATTACTGATGTAGGCCATATTGTGGACGATGTGGATGAAGGAGAGGATAAAATTGCAAAAAAAGCACGTTTGGAGCAATTAGAACCCATGGAAGTGGTACAGCGTTATACGGTAGATTTCCATGATATTTTGAATGCTTTTAACTTTTTGCCGCCAAGTATTGAACCAACGGCAACGGGTCATATTATCGAACAAATTGAAATTATCAAGACAATTATCGACAAAGGAATTGGTTATGAAGCCAATGGATCTGTTTATTTTGATGTAGTAAAATTCAATGAAACTAACCATTATGGCAGATTAAGCGGTCGAAATATTGAAGACATGCTTGCTAATACCAGAGATCTTGACGGACAAAGCGACAAAAGAAATCCACAAGATTTTGCGCTTTGGAAAAAAGCCGAGCCACAACATATTATGCGTTGGCCTTCACCTTGGAGCGATGGTTTCCCAGGATGGCATCTTGAATGTACTGCAATGAGCACTAAGTACTTAGGCAATCATTTTGATATTCACGGAGGCGGAATGGACTTAAAATTCCCTCATCATGAATGTGAAATTGCTCAAAATGAAGCTTGTACCGGACAAACACCAGTTAATTATTGGATGCATGCCAATATGCTGACACTAAACGGCAAAAAAATGGCTAAATCTACCGGGAATAATATTTTGCCAAGAGAAATATTGACCGGAGAAAATACTATTTTAAGCAAAGCTTTTTCGGCATCAGTAGCACGTTTCTTTATGTTACAAGCCCATTATAGAAGTATTCTTGATTTCTCAGATGATGCTATTGTTGCAGCTGAAAAAGGATACAAGAGACTAATGGAGGCGATAGATGCTGCAAAAGTTTTAAACGCCAGTCCAAATTCTACTATCGACATTGCTGTTTGGAAACAGTCTTGTTATGATGCTATGAATGATGATTTTAACACCCCTATTCTAATTGCACAATTATTTGAAGGCGTCCGTTTTATCAATTTATTAAAAGAAGGAAAAGAAACTCTAACTATTGAAGACTTAAAAACATTCACAGCTGCCATTAATGGTTTTGTATTTGATGTTCTAGGATTAGAGGATGAGAAAATTTCTGATAGTAATAATGATAAATTAGAAGGCACTGTAAATATGTTGATTGAAATGCGAAAACAAGCCAGAGACAATAAAAATTTCGCTCTATCAGACCAGATTCGGGATCAATTAATTGCTTTAGGCATTCAATTGAAAGATGGAAAAGAAGGAACTACATTTAGCATTTAAACAACAGGTTCCAGAGTACAGATTAAAAAATTGATATTGAATGTTGAAGTTTTAAATCCAAAAACCAGAATCATGCTTTCAAGAATCCTAATTTTTCCATTTGTAGTTCTTGTTCAGTTTTATCAAACCGCAATATCTCCCTATACCCCTTCAGCCTGTAGATTTGAACCTACCTGTTCTTCTTATATGATTGGGGCACTACAAACACACGGCTTACTTTATGGAGGTTTTTTAGGTATCAAAAGAATTTTAAGCTGCCATCCTTGGGGGGAAAGTGGTTACGATCCTGTTCCTGAAAAAAAATGCAATCATAAACATTAACTTTATATAAGTACTATTTTTACTTTAAATATATATTTTTACAATTCATAAAAAACAATATTAAATGACACACGCTTTGAACATAGTTTGGAATCCATCAGAAGGAATTGATTTAGGCTTTTTTGTAATACGTTATTATAGCCTGATGTTTGTAGTTGCTTTTGGATTAGGCTGGTACATCATGAAAAATATTTTTGAACGTGAAGGCGAATCCATAGAAAAATTGGATTCTCTTTTTATATGGACAGTTCTTGCTACATTGATTGGAGCGCGACTAGGTCATGTTTTATTTTATGATTGGGAATATTTTCGCAATCACTTACTGGAAATATTCTTACCGTTTCGATTCTCTCCTAAATTTGAATTCACAGGTTTTCAGGGTTTAGCGAGTCATGGAGCAGCAATATCAATTATAATTGCCATGTATTTTTACAGCAAAAATGTATTAAAAAGACCTCAATTGTGGATTTTAGATAGAGTAGTAATCCCTGTTGCGAGTGGAGCAATATTTGTGAGACTAGGAAATTTTTTCAACTCTGAGATTGTAGGTAAAGAAACTACATCGGTATTTGGAATACGTTTTTTACGCGATAAATTCAGTCCAGCAGATGCTGTTAATGCCACTCAAATAGCTGATCCAAAAGCCGCTTACCATGCCATAGCAACTGATCCAAAATTTTCAGCATTGTTAGAACAAGTTCCTGCAAAGCATCCTACACAATTATATGAAGCATTTTGTTATATTTTTGTATTTGCTATATTATTTTTCATGTATTGGAAAACAGAAGCGAGACTTAAATCCGGTTATTTATTTGGTCTGTTTCTAGTGCTGCTATTTACAGTACGTATTGTTGTAGAATCTGTAAAAGAGAGTCAGGGCGGTTTTGAAAATGAACTGGGTTTACTTTCAACAGGACAATGGCTAAGCATTCCTTTTATCTTAATAGGATTGTATTTTGTTTTTACAGCCGAAAAGCCCGTTAAACTAGAACATTAAGCCTTAAATAATATCACTAAAACAAAAAAACTTCCAAATATTGGAAGTTTTTTTGTTTTATCTTTTTAAAGAAAAATGAGATTTAAATTTTTTAAGCACATCTTGTTCTGTGTATTCAACAGAAAACCAGTAATCATTTGCAGGCATTGGTTGTCCAATATAAGTTCCGTCCCAACCTAAACCATTTGGTCTTAATTCCTTCAAAAGTTTACCATAACGATCAAATATTAGAATTTTAGAATTGGATTGATCTGCTAAACTAAAAATATTCCAAGTGTCGTTATAGTTATCATTATTAGGAGTGAAAAATTTAGGGTAATCAATTACCAAAACATTATTTCTTGTTATTGGAGGACTACAACCATTTTTATCTTGAACAGTAATGGAATGCGTACCTAAAGAAACAAATTCAAAAATAGGACTTTCTTGAAATGGACCGTCATCCAATTGATACAAATAGTCCCCAGCTGCAGTAGCATTAATCGTCACAATTTGATTTTTGGAAAACGCCTCTGTAACTGTCCAATCTACATTAACAAGAGTGGATTGATTAACGGTCACATTTATCGTTTTTGAAATCGCACATTGATTCGGATTTGGAGTAAATACATAAGCTCCACTTGTAGTATTGTTAATAACAGATGGCACCCACGTTCCTGTAATTCCGTTTGGCGATATATTTTTCAAAATAGGAACTGCATAACCAGAACAAATTGACAAATCAGTAAAACTTGGCTGAATTAAAGGATTTATAATTACAGATAAAGTTTGAGTTGTAGCACATTCCGTTGCATTTGGCGTAAAAACATAACTTCCACTTGTAGTGTTATTAATTGTTGCTGGAGACCATGTTCCACTTATACTATTTGGAGAAGTGGTGGCTAACAGCGGTGCAGCAGATCCAGAACAAAATGAAGGAATTGCTGCAAAATTTGGAGTTGTTTTTGGTGTTACTGTTACGTTTAAAGTTTGAGTTGCTACACATTGATTCGGATTAGGTGTAAATACATAAGTACCATTAGCTACATTATTAATATTTACGGGTGACCAGGTTCCAGTAATCCCATTGGGTGATGTATTGGCCAAAAGTGGAGCAGTGGAGCCAAAACAAAAAGGAGGAATATTAGCAAAATTAGGAGTTACAACAGGTACAATATTTATTGTGACAGTAGATAACGCCATTGAAGTACATTGACCCGCATTAGGAGTAAAAGTATAAGTAACGGGACCTAAAACTGCCGTATTCACCACTGCAGGACTCCATGTTCCATTAATTGTTGGAGAATTATTAGAATTAGTTGGTAAAATTGGTGGTGTTGCATTCTGACAAACAGTAGTTGGAATTCCAGTGAAAGTCGGTGTAGCCAATGGTGTAACCGTTACATTCAAAGTTTGTGTTGTAGCACAAGGAAATAATACGGGATCTGGTGTAAACACATAATTCCCACTTGTTGTGTTACTGACAATAGCTGGAGACCAAGTACCAGAGATTCCGTTTGGAGATGCTATCGTATTATCTAATATTGGAGCTGCTGTCCCTGAGCAAAAAGCAGGTATTGGAGCAAAGTCTGGAGTAATTGTTGAAGCACCACAAGGAACACTACAAGTCAATGTTTGTGGAGGAACACAGGCATGTGTTGCAGATGCCAATGTCAATGTTGCTGATTCTCCTGGTGAAACACCAAAAACCTCATAATGCGAAACACCTATGCTTCCTGTAATTGTTGGGCCACTATTAATAGAATAGGAATAATTATACGTATTTGAAATAAGTGGATTATTAGACCAATCAAAAAATACAGATGTTGCAGTTGTGGCTTGTGAAGGATCGCATCTAAAGCTCAAAATAGTTGCTCCATTATCAGCTACAACATTTACTGTAATTTCGGCCCTAGTGCTTTCTCCTGTACCATCATTCTGACTTACGTAATACTTTGTTTGCCCAACTGTTGTTGTAGATGGAATCGGCGCAGTTGAAGAACCTATACCTCCAATTGCATCTGTACCGTACCAAATTAAAGTCCCTCCAGCAGAAGGAGTAGCAGTCAAAGGATCAGCAGTGCTATTTTGACATAAATAAATTGGAGTAGTTACTGTAGGCGGAGGTGCTACTAAATTAAATTTTTCTTTCGCATTATAAGTAAAACTAATCCGTGCATAAAGAATATTATTTGATAAAAACATAAATATAAAAAGAGAAACTAATAACCTTATACTATTTTTCATCGTTTGGAGGTATTTAATTTGATCTAAAAACAAATAGTCAATATTTTATATAAGTGGTAAATATATAAAATTTGAAACTTTTATAAAATAATATACATACTTAAAATAAATACCAACATAAACAAAAGAACAAACATAAATTTAAATTGCAAAAAAGTAAATTTCAAAATTTACAAATTATAAAAAATACCAAATTCAATATTAGTAGTATTAAAACCCAAGTTTGGACTGTTTAAACCTGCATTAGAAACATGCCGAAAACTAGGCCTAATTTCAAAAATAAATTTGTTAATTTCTAAATCAATTCCTACAGCTAAAGTATTTGATAAAGCAAATCCTTTAGCCAAACGTTCGGTTTCTGCATTAGACATCAATGGACCAGTGTTTCCTAAAATAAAAATACTAAGTGTATTAGAAATTGGCTTTCTTATCAGAATACCTAAATTTAAAATGTATTGATTGACATTATTCGTTTTGGAATAATATTCCCGTTTCATTATATAATCAGGATCATCAGAAGTAATAAAAAAAGGATTAATAAGTTTATGTTCTCCAAAATTAATCTCTGGCTCAACTACTAATTCCCATGTATATCTTTTAGTTTTTTTAATTACACAACCAATATGTATTTTATAAAACTGATTATCAAAAGTGTAGTTCTTATTTTTAAATTCATGTCCAAAACCATACAAAAAACCCATCATTAAATCATTCTTATTTTTTTGAGAAAAAGAAGCATGAAATAAAAAAAATAATAACAGTGTGAAAAGTATTTTTCTACCCATAATCAATTCATTTAAAAGAGATTAAATTAAATACCAATACTAAAATTAACTATTATAATTGAACAAATACTAATATTTATCACAAAAAAAAGATCCAACTTTCGTTGGATCTTTTCCTTAACTACGATTAAAATAAATCTTAAACTTCTGAATGTTGTTTTTCGATTAATTTTTTGTCTTCTCTTGAAATCGTATCTACCAATACTGGTGTAGCGATAAACAATGATGAATATGTTCCTACAATAATACCTACTAGCATTGCAAAGATGAATCCTCTGATTGATTCTCCACCAAAAACAAACATGATTAATAATACACCAATCATTGTTAATGACGTATTGATTGTTCTGGACATTGTTGAATTAATTGATTTGTTTACAATTTCTCCAAAATTACCTTTAGTTTTTCCGTCTAAGAATTCACGAACCCTGTCAAATACAATAACAGTATCATTCATAGAATACCCAATAACAGTAAGAATCGCGGCAATAAAATGTTGGTCGATTTCCATACCGAAAGGCATAAATTTATAACACAATGAATAAATTCCTAATACGAAGATAACATCATGCGCTACAGCAGCAATCGCTCCTAAACCATATTGCCATTTTCTAAAACTAATAAACAAATATAAAAATACAATTAACATTGCTCCAAGAACAGCCCAATATGCATTCGTTTTAATATCTTCTGCTACAGTTGGTCCAACTTTTGAAGCTAGCATAATACCTGATTTTTTACCATCATACGCATTTACAAATTTATCGTAAGTCAAACCTGCCGAGAAATGTTGTTTTAAATTATCAAACAATAACTTATTTACTTCTTGATCAGCTTGGGTTCCGTGCTCTTGTACTTTATATTTAGTAGTAATTTTCAATTGGTTATCATTACCAAATATTTTTACTTCAGCACTTCCTTCAAATACTTTGGCTAATTCCGCTTTTACTATTTCAGCACTAACTGGTTTTTCAAAACGCACCTGAAAAGTTCTACCTCCTACAAAATCTACACCTTGATCTAAACCATTTGTAAATAAAGAAACAAAACTAACAATAACTACAATTGAAGAAAAAGCATAAGTCCATTTTTTCACACCTAAGAAATCAAAATGAAAGTTAGTAAAGAAGTTTTTAGAAAAATTAGTTACAAATGACAAATCATTTTTACCAGCGATATTCTTGTCTATAAAAATTCTTGCAATAAAGATTGAAGTAAATAATGAAGTTATAATACCGATAAGTAACGTTGTTGCGAAACCTTTAATTGGTCCTGAACCAAAAATAAACAATACTGTACCAATTAAAATGTGCGTAACGTTTGCATCTACAATAGAACGCATAGCACCTTTCCAACTGTAAGAAGCAATTACTGCTTCACCCAATGTTTTTCCAGCTCGTAATTCTTCTTTTGCTCTTTCATAAATGATGATATTCGCATCAACTGCAGTACCCATCGTTAAAACGATACCGGCAATACCTGGTAATGTCAATACAGCACCTAAACTTGCTAAAATACCGAATAAGAATAATAAGTTAACTGCCAATGCAATATTTGCATACCAACCTGCTTTTCCATAATAAACGATCATCCAAAGTGATACTAAAAGTAATCCTACAAGTGCAGAAGTTGTTCCATTATCAATTGCTTCTTGACCTAAGGATGGTCCTACTACCTCTGACTGAACGATATCTGCTGCAGCTGGTAATTTACCTGCTCTTAAGACATTTGCTAAATCTTTAGTTTGAGTTACATCAAAAGTTCCTGAAATTTCAGATCTACCTCCAGCAATTGGACCACTAGAAACTCCTGGCGCAGAATATACAATATCATCCAAAACAATAGCGATATTGCTTTTTTGTGTATAAGCTCTACCTGTCAGTTCTTCCCAAACTTTTGCTCCTTGGTTATTCATTTGCATAGAAACAGCTGGTTTTCCTGATTGATCAAAAGTATCTTTTGCATCAGTAACTACACCACCTGCCATTGCAGGAATATTATCTCTATTTCCTTTTAAAGCATATAATTCTACCGCATCAACATCTTTCCCTTTTGCATCTTTAATAGCGGAAGGAATACCCCAAACAAATTTAGCATAACGTTGATCTCCTGTCAATAGAACTCTGATGTCTGCTCTTTTTAAATATCCATTTACAACAGCAGTATCCTTTGGTGAGAAAAGACCTAAAACTGGTCCTCCACCTTGACCTATCATTTTATCCAATAAAGGATTATTTCCTTTTTTAGTTGCTGCCGAATCTTTTCCATCTGTTAACAAAGCACTCAAAGAATCTTTCGCAACAGTTTTAACCTCAACTTTATTGATTTCAGTTTTTTTCAATGACTCATTTGCAGCCATTAAAAAATTACCAATTTCGTCAATTTTATACGTTTCCCAAAACTCTAATTGAGCAGTACTTTGTAATAATTTTTTTATTCTGTCTACATCTTTAGCACCAGGAAGTTCAACAAGAATTCTTCCAGATTCTCCTAATTTTTGAATATTCGGTTGTGTTACACCAAATTTATCGATACGCTTTCTTAATACACCGAAAGCACTTTCTACAGACTCATCAACTTTTCTTTTGATTACTTTTTGAACTTGCGCATCAGTCAACTGAAAATCTACTCCACCTTCACCTTGCAAACTTCTGTTTGCAAAAATATCAGGAGAAGCTAATTTTACAGTTCCTTTTGAATTTGCTTCAAAAGCATCAAAGAACTTGTCTAAATACGATTTATTTCCTTGTAAATCTGCAGTAGCATCAGCCAAAGATTTATTGAAAACTGGATTTTTAGAATTATTGGATAATCCTTTCAATATATCTTTAACAGAGATTTGAAGTATTACATTAATACCTCCTTCTAAGTCAAGACCTTTATTAATTTGCTTATCACTTACTTCATTAAAAGTAAAATCAGTAAATCCAAGATTAAATACTTTTTCTTTACCGATAGAATCTAAATATTTAACTTCTTTCTCAGTATTCCCATTAGCAAAAGATTTTGCATCGTTTTTTACTTTACTTGCGACAAAAGTGAAAGAAAGTTGGTAAATACTTACCAATGCAAATAGAATTGCGAAAAATTTAATAAGTCCTTTATTCTGCATTATTACTAAAAATTAATTATTTTTTATTTATTTATTTTTGCTTTAAACCTTATAGAGTAAGACTTGCCATCAATTTTTGAAACCAAAAAAGAATATCAGGAATTACATCAATTTTTTTAAACCGAGCAAATATATAATTAACGTTAAGATTAACCAATTTATTTATTGATTAATCTCAAAAAAAAGACTGCAAAAGTGCAGTCTTCTCTCTTTTCTAATTAAAATATTATGCTAAAATCGATTTTAAGGCATCATTCATTTGTCTAACTGCATCAGCACTTTTAGCAAATAAGGCTTTTTCTTGCTCATTTAGTTTAATATCAAGAATTTCTTCTACTCCATTTTTACCAATAATACAAGGAACGCCAATACAGATATCGTTTTGACCATATTCTCCTTCGACAAAAACAGAACACGCAATCATTTTCTTTTGATCATTCAAAATACTATCTACTAAAAACGCAACCGATGCACCCGGTGCGTACCATGCGGATGTTCCTAAAAGTCCCGTAAGTGTCGCGCCGCCTACCATGGTATCGGCAGCTACTTTTTGCAATGCCTCTTCCGAAAGAAATTCAGTTACCGGAATTCCATTATAAGATGCCAAACGCGTCAAAGGAATCATGGTCGTATCACCATGACCACCTATCACCATTGCCGAAATATCATTTGCAGGCTTGTCTAAAGCCAAAGATAAATACGTTCTAAAACGGGAACTATCCAATGCTCCACCCATACCAATAATTCTGTTTTTTGGTAATCCTGTAGCTTTCAACGCCAAATAAGTCATTGTATCCATCGGATTGGAAACTACCACTATAATAGTATCCGGCGAATGCTTCAATACATTTTCAGCAACTGTTTTCACAATTCCAGCGTTGATACCTATCAGTTCTTCACGAGTCATTCCTGGTTTTCTTGGAATTCCGGATGTAATTACTACTACATCACTTCCTGCTGTTTTAGAATAATCGTTAGTTACACCTGATACTTTGGTATTAAAACCCGTATTTGTAGCGCACTGCATAATATCCAAAGCTTTACCTTCTGCAAAACCTTCTCTAATATCCAATAATACTACTTCGCTGGCAATTCCTCTATAAGAAATTACATCTGCACAAGTCGCACCTACATTTCCTGCTCCTATAATGGTAACTTTCATATTTTTATGTTTATTTGGTTATTTGCCTAACCGTTGAATCGATTATATAAATAACCAAATCAACGAATAAACTTTTTAATTAAGCATCAATATTAGCGTAAACTGCATTTTTTTCAATAAATTCTCTTCTTGGCGGCACTTCGTCTCCCATTAACATAGAGAATACTCTATCAGCTTCCGCCAAACTGTCAATAGTTACCTGACGTAAGGTTCTGAAACTTGGATCCATTGTAGTTTCCCACAATTGTTCCGCGTTCATCTCTCCAAGACCTTTATAACGCTGAATTCCTGCGCTTCCGCCCATTCTTTCATTCGCCTGATCCCGTTGCGCATCATTCCAAGCATATTCTTTCTTGTTTCCTTTTTTAACTAAATATAAAGGTGGAGCGGCAATATAAACGTGCCCTTCCTCAATCAATTCTTTCATAAATCGAAAGAAGAACGTCAAGATTAAAGTAGAAATGTGACTACCATCGACATCGGCATCACACATAATAATCACTTTATGGTAGCGTAACTTTTCAATATTCAAGGCTTTACTATCTTCGGCAGTTCCAATGGTAACTCCAAGAGCCGTAAAAATATTTCGAATCTCTTCGTTTTCAAAAACCTTGTGAACCATTGCTTTCTCTACATTCAAAATCTTACCACGTAATGGTAAAATAGCTTGGAATGCACGATCACGGCCTTGTTTTGCCGTTCCACCTGCCGAATCTCCCTCGACTAGGTACACTTCACATTTTGCAGGATCCTGCTCCGAACAATCCGAAAGTTTCCCCGGCAATCCACCGCCACCCATTACGGTTTTGCGCTGTACCATTTCACGCGCTTTTTTGGCCGCGTGACGAGCTTGCGCTGCAAGAATTACTTTTTGAACAATGATACGAGCATCATTTGGATTTTCTTCCAAATACGCTTCAATCATATCTCCAACAGCCTGACTTACTGGCGAAACAACTTCTCTATTTCCTAATTTTGTTTTGGTTTGACCTTCAAATTGTGGTTCCGCAACTTTTACCGAAATAATCGCAGTCAATCCTTCACGGAAATCATCTCCTGAAATATCAAATTTCAGTTTGTCCAACATTCCCGAAGCATCCGCATATTTCTTCAACGATCTGGTAAGACCCGTTCTAAAACCTTGCAAGTGCGTTCCACCTTCGTGCGTATTGATATTATTTACATACGAAAAAATATTTTCCGTGTAACTTGTATTGTAAATCAATGCCACCTCAACTGGAATTTCTCCTTTGTCATTATCCATAGAAATAACGTGGGCTATAATTGGCTCACGATTTCCATCTAAATACCGGATATATTCTTTAAGCCCTTCGGTAGAATGGAAGATTTCAGAAACAAAATTTCCGTCTTTATCTTTTTCTCTTCTATCCGTAAATGTGATTGTAATTCCTTTATTCAAGTAGGACAATTCACGCATACGCGCCGACAACGTATCATAAGAAAACTCAGTAGTTTGCGTAAAAATAGTTTCATCAGGGTAAAAAGTGACAATCGTCCCTCTTTTTGTAGTGACTCCAATTTGTTTTACTGGATATAGTGCTTTTCCTTTTTCATATTCTTGTTCGTACACATTTCCGTCACTACTGTGAACAGTGGCTCTCAAATGGTTTGACAACGCATTTACCACCGAAACCCCAACACCGTGAAGTCCTCCAGAAACTTTATAGGAATCTTTATCAAATTTTCCCCCGGCACCAATTTTGGTCATTACAACCTCCAGAGCCGAAACTCCTTCTTTTTTATGAATTCCTACTGGAATACCACGTCCATTATCTTCAACAGAAACAGACCCGTCTTCATTTATATCAACTATTATCGTATCACAATGGCCTCCCATTGCCTCATCGATCGAGTTATCTACCACTTCATAAACTAAATGATGCAGTCCTCGAACACCCACATCTCCAATATACATCGATGGACGCATTCTTACGTGCTCCATTCCTTCTAATGCTTGAATACTATCCGCTGAATAATTGTCCTTCTTGATTTCTTCGCTCATATATATTTTATTCTAAAAAAAATGTAATTTTTGTCTAACACGCAAATATATAAAAACGCAAATTATATTACCGTTAAAATCACTTTTTAAGCAGTGAAGTTATTAACAAAAGAACAGCAATTACAATTGCAAATATCAATATCAATTATAAAAAAAAATTGCTCCAAAAAAACAAATTTTCAAAACAAACATTTTAGCGTCGTCTTGAAAATTTGAAAATTGAAACAATTCTGTCTATTTTTTTTATTCTTTTATTGCCATTGAAATTGATTTTCCCATTGACATTTTTTTATGCTTTTACATACGCATCATCATGCACACTTGCAACGGCCCTTCCTGAAGGATCATTCATGTTTTTGAATGCTTCATCCCACTCTAAAGCAATTTTTGTACTACAAGCCACACTGGCCTCTTGCGGCACACATAATGCTGCGGCATCACTTGGAAAATGCTCGTGAAATATAGAACGATAATAATATTCTTCTTTTGAAGTTGGCGTTTGCAAAGGAAACCTGTACTTCGCATTTGCTAATTGTTCGTCTGAAACTTCTACAGCTACTACTTCTTTCAAAGTATCAATCCAGCTGTATCCTACTCCATCACTAAATTGTTCTTTTTGTCTCCAAGCTACACTTGGTGGCAACATATCTTCGAAGGCTTTACGAACTACCCATTTTTCCATTGGATGCTCTTTGTTAATCATTTTATCTTGTGGGTTAACTCTCATCGCCACATCCATAAACTCTTTGTCTAAAAATGGCACACGTCCTTCAATTCCCCATGCTGCTAAACTTTTGTTAGCACGCAAACAATCATACATGTGTAATTTACCTAATTTACGTACGTTCTCTTCGTGGAATTCTCTTGCGTTTGGTGCTTTGTGAAAATACAAGTAACCTCCAAAAAGTTCATCCGCTCCTTCACCTGATAACACCATTTTAATACCCATTGATTTAATAACTCGCGCCATTAACCACATAGGCGTTGAGGCTCTAATCGTAGTAACATCATACGTTTCCAGATTATAAATCACATCTTTAACCGCATCCAAACCTTCTTGAATAGTGAATTTTATTTCGTGGTGAATGGTTCCAATATGATCCGCAACTATTTGAGCTGCCGCTAAATCTGGAGAACCATCTAATCCTACCGAAAAAGAGTGCAATTGAGGATACCAAGCATCGGCAACATCCCCAGATTCTATTCTTTTTTGCGCATATTTTTTGGCTACAGCCGAAGTAATAGAAGAATCCAAACCACCAGAAAGCAATACTCCATAAGGCACATCACTCATCAATTGTCTGTGAACCGCTGCTTCTAAAGCTACTTTAATTTCGTCAATGCTGGTTACGTTGTCTTTTACGGCATCATAATCAACCCATTCTCTTTTGTACCATTGTACAAATTCTCCGTCTTTGCTTGACATATAATGTCCTGGAGGAAACAATTCGATTTTGGTACAATATCCTTCTAAAGCTTTCAATTCTGAAGCAACATAGAATGTTCCGTGTTGATCCCAACCAATGTACAATGGGATAATTCCCATGTGGTCACGAGCAACAAAATACTCATCTTTTTCAACATCATAAATAGCAAATCCAAAAATCCCGTTCATTTCATCTATAAAATGAGGTCCTTTTTCTTTGTAAAGTGCTAAAATAACTTCACAGTCACTTTCCGTTTGAAAGTTATATTTTCCTTCAAATTGTTTACGCAATTCCCTGTGGTTATAAATTTCACCATTTGCTGCTAAAACAAGTTGTTTGTCTTCACTAAATAAAGGTTGTTTTCCAGAAGCTGGATCAACAATTGCCAAACGCTCATGAGACAAAATGGCTTTTTCATTACTAAAAATTCCACTCCAGTCCGGTCCACGGTGACGGATAATTTTAGACATTTCTAATACTTGCGGTCTTAAAACTTCCGCTTTTTGTTTTAAATCAAAGGCACATACTATTCCGCACATAACTATATATTTTTATTGTTTTATTTATTTTGATAGGGCAAAGATGCAACAAGAGTTACATTCCTAAAACACAAATAGCTATTTTAGTTTTAAATTAAAAGCAAATACTTAATTTTACACTTAAAATGTAATTAAAAAATAACAAAAACAGTTTTTGAAGTTTCAGATTGTAAAATAGAATGAAGATTACACGGATTACAATGGTTTTTTATTTAATTTCCTCAATCAAATACTTGGTACCATTAATCTCGAAGGTAAATCCGATTGTATTTCCCATTAATTTATTTCCCAAAGGCGATTGTGGTGATAATGCAATAATATTGATTCCTTCCATATTGATTTTGGGAAGTGCCAGACTCAGGTATAAATAAATCCCGTTGGCTTTTACTAAACTCCCTACGATAATTGTTTCGGCAATTGTAGTGGCATCTATTTTGTCTAAAACCGCTTTTTGAGTCAACACTTCTCTAAGTTTAGTGTTGAGTTTTTCCTGCTCAATATGCATCATCGACAAAGCAGTTTCGTGTTTATCTCCCGCAGAACCTTTAGCATCATTCTTCGAATCTTCGGTGAGCGCCACAATCATGTCTTTGAAAACATCGATTCGATCCTGAACTAATTGCAGATAATGGGTATGTATTTTTTGTTTGAAAGTCATAGGATTTTGCCATTAAGGCGCGAAGTTTTTGAATACAAAAGTAATTATTATTGTTGTTGCGTTTCGGCCCCCTCCCCTTCGGGGAGGGCTGGGGTGGGGACTAAAAATCAAATTTATAGTTCGCCCCTAAAATCACTTGAAAACCTTGAACCGGATAATTCAACCATTTTTCATACGCTTTATTGGTAATATTATTGGCTTTTAAAAAGGTTGTCAATCGGTCGCTATATTTGAATCCAACATTTGCATTTAGATCAAAATAAGAAGGTAAGGTAATTGGACTCGCAATTAAACTAGAGCTGGTATTCCACTGTTGATCTTTACGCTCACCTACGTAAAATACATTTGCACCAGCGAACCATTTTGGTGTAATATTAAAATTAATGTTTGAATTTATTTTTACGGTTGGCAAATTCCAAGCTTCACTTTGAAAATCATTAGTATAACTATTAAAAGTCCCGTTGATTCCAAAAGATACAGTTGAAGAAAAATCAGCTTTTAATTCCCCATAAAAACTCAGTGTTCTCATATCGTCATAAACCACTTGAAAGGAATTCCCAAAAGCGTAATCCTGATTTGTAGTATTTTCATTATAATCATTGCTTTTAAACAACGCTTTATTTCTTTCATTTACATACGAACCTTTAATATTATAACTCACGTTGTTAGTCAATTTCCCTTTTAATCCCGCAAAAATATCAAATTGCTTGTCTGTTGGCGCAATATTTAATGTTGGAGACAGAAACGGGTTTTCATTGACAAAATCCATATAAGAGTTTTGTTCTAAGTTTCCTTCGGCACCAGCGTAGAAAATCATCAAATCGCCTACAACTTTGTACGAAGCATTGATTTTTGGGTAAACAAAAAATTTGTTATTGCTGTTTTCATTATCCAAACTATAAAACAATCCAGCGCCAATATTCAGCGTCCAATCGTCTTCTTGCATTACAAAACTTGGCGCAATACCAAAATTAGTAAAACCGTATTTCACAGGTTGCGCATTCGTATTTGAATAGTTTTTCTTAAAACTTCCGCCAACATAATCAACTATTATATCTGTTTTCACAGCGCTTTCCATCACATCAAATTTCACTATTGGCTTGGCATAAAATCTATTTTCTGAAGATCCATAAACATCCGAAAAATGATTGAACTTAACACTCATTTTATTTAAAATACGCTCATTAAAATCTATTTTTGCTCCAAGTGAGATTGTATTATACGTTTGTTGCGGATTGATTCCATTAATCAACGTCCTCCTATCTTGAGGTGTCAAAGCAGTACCAAAATCAGCTGGTAAACCGTACCAATTATAAATTTGATTTTGATAACCCAAATCAAAATTCCATGACACGTCTTTTTGATTGGATCCGTACGTTAAATCAATCGCAGTATCATAAAAACGATCATCTAATGCTACACTTTTTATACCGCCTTGTGACGAATGATGACGAAACATTCCGCTAACATAATCTGTACTATTCAAATCGTGATTTACAAATAATTCTCCAATGAAGGTTCCGTAATTCCCCACGCCTAAAGTGGCATAATTCTTAAACAAATGTTCCTGTTTTTCTTTCTCCACTCCTTCTGCCTTTCCTTTAGACGGCGTAAAAGTTGAGGCTACCGGAAAAGAAAAAATGGTGTATTTTATCGTTTCTTTTTTAGTATTTCCTTCTTCTTCCAATGCAGGCGTTTCTTTTACTTTGAAAGCATCCGAAATTGTTGGCGTATAAGGCTTCACAACATTTACCGTTTCGGTTCCTATCTGTTCTTTTTTCTGTGCGAACGAAAATTGAAAGAGAAAGAAGAACAAAATCCCCAACCCAACGCTACCCGAAGGAAAAGGAGCCGAAAATGTTGATACCGTATTTGTAAATGATTTTATGTTTCTATTTTTAAATGCCATGTTTTATTTTTTTACTTCTATTCTATTTAACTTCTAACTCTGAACCTTGCAATTTATACTTCCCATTCGCCTTTTGCAATGAATTGCGTTTTCCCACCAATCTTTATATCAAAATGATTTTCCGTTAGTTTTCCATCAAAATAAATTCGAGATGATCTATTAATAAAATCGCCCTGATGATTGACAATCTGAATTTCTGAGGAATGATATTTTAAAAGAAAAGCCTGTAAACAGGTACTCGCACTTCCCGTAGCTGCATCTTCAATAAGTTGATTGTTTTCAATACAAAGCATTCTGCTAATGAGTTTTGCCTCCTCTAAACAATAAAAATACAACGCTCTGTGACTGGTTTTGCAGTGTGCATGCAACCACTCATTCATTTTAACCTTGTCAAGAATTAAATGCTCTAATGCTTTTTTATTTTTGATAGGAACAATTATAAAAGCACTTCCTGTACTAACTTCCTGAATGGGAAATTGATCATCAAAATCAGCAGTGGTTAAATTGCTGAAGGCTAAAAAATCATCCGCTAAAAAAGTATCCAAAAATTCTGGTTGAGCCGCCTGCAACCATACCAGATCTCCCGATTGATGAACTGGAATTTTACCAATTGGAACTGACAATGCAATCTTTTCAGGTTGATTTTCAAATATCTTATTCATCAAAACCCAAGAAGTTCCTATGATTGGATGTCCCGCAAACTTCATTTCATGTTCCGGAGTAAAAATTCTGATTTCTGCAACGCTATTTTCCGACTCAAGCTTAATTATAAAGGTGCTTTCCGCAAAGTTGATTTCAAGGGCAATTTTTTGCATCTCTTCTGCACTTAACGCATCAGCCCCTAAAAAAACAGCCAGTTGATTGCCTGCGTATTTTTTCTCAGCAAAAACATCAACTATGTAAAAAGGTATATTCATTTCGTTTCTTTTTTGGCTTTCAATTATTTTAAAATTATATGCCGTTTTTTTTATTTTCTAAATCCCAATCTGCAACTACTTTATTTTATAATTGATGAATTTGTTTTAGATTCTTCAGATTTAATAGCGTCCAATTCTGTTTGTGCTTCCGAAACAACAGCTGGAAAATCAGTAAAATTTTGAATCACATTTTCTAAAATATAGGTTGCTTGATAACTGTCTTTCAATCCATAGAAGTTTTTCGCCATCAAGACTAATCCTTTGGCCCCAAAATATTTATAGCTCGAATAATTCTTCGCTAATTTTTGAACCGCTACATTTGACACTTCGAATTTCCCATCTTTATTTTTAAAATAAGCATCATAATACAACGCTTCGGCAGCTAGTTCTCCTTTGGCAATTGTCATTAATTTTGCGTAAGCGGTTCGCGCTTTTGCTTCATCACCCGTTTGCATTGCAGCACGAGCAATTATGATTTGCGCATCACTTTTTACATCATCATCTGTTTTAGGATTCATTAAAACCTTCTCCGCATAAATAACTGAATTTGGATAATCTTTCTTGTCGTAATATGATTTCATCAAATTCGATTGTGCAAATGTTTTATTCTGAGAAATATCCGCTTCATTTTCTAAACGAGATAATACCGGTATTGCTTTGTCATAGTCTTTATTTTTAAGGAAAATTTGAGCCAATCGCGACAAAGATTGTTCGGTATATTCACTTCTGGATTGGGCAATTACAAATTCATAATTAGCAATAGACTTGCTTTCTGACCCATCAGAAAAATAAGATTGCGCTAAGTAATAATTAGCTTGCAAAGCATGAATTCCTCGTGGAAATTTAGCAACATAACCACTAAATCCTACAATCGCCTGTTTGGTATTATTCTGTTGAAATTGCTTTTCAGCAGCTTCATAGGTATCATTATCAAGTTCGGCATCCGTAACGGCGACAAAATCCAAAGTACGGACCCAGTTTGCATATTCATCCACTCTGCCGCTATCCACATAAATCAAACGTGCAGTTGCAACAGCTTCCAATGCCTCTGGAGTTTTAGGAAAATCAGCGGCTACTTTTTTAAATTTTACCAATGCTTGTTCGTCTTTATCTGAATTGTAATAGACTAAACCTTGACGCAAAATTGCTCTGGAAGTAAAAGAACCTCTTTTGAATTCCGTATTTAATCGGTCGTATGTTTTCACTGCAAGATCCGTTTTATTCTCGGCAACGTACGTGTTTCCAAGTTCAAAAAGAGCGTCGTCTCTGTATTCTGATTTTGGATATAATTGTAAAAAGGCATTCAGTTCTTCAATTTTCTTATCATTTTTAGCAATAAATCCGTAACATATTGCTTTTTGGAAATACGCATAATCCGCATCTACACTTTTGGATTCTATAACTTTTACATACGCATCCATCGCTGCTCCGTATTTTGAAGTTACAAAACGGCAATCCGCTAAACGCAAATAGGAATCATTCAAACGCACTTTATCGTCTTTCACTTTTTCTATTTGACTTTGAAAATAATTACCTGCTTGATCGTACTCTTTCAATTTGAAATACGTGTAAGCAATATTGTAATTACTGTTTTTAAATTCCGGTGTAGTTGCGGCTTGCGATGCAGCAATAAATTGTTTAAAACTCGACAAAGCACTTTTGAAATCATCCAAAACATATTCTGTTTCTCCCTTCCAGAAAGTGGCTCTAGCTGTAAAAACAGCATCTCTTTGTACGCTAATAGATCTCGAAAACATTTTCAACGCTTCTTCATAATTCCCATCGGTATATAATTCCAAACCGCTGTAAAAAAGTACTTTTTGATACGCTAATTTATTTTCTGGGGCTTTATTTTTTTCCAATAAAACTAAGGCTCCTTTATAATTTTTAGAAGAAATATAAGAATCAATCAATAATTTTTCAACCTCCGAACGGCTGGCATTATCCGGATATTTATTCAAGAAAGCTTGCAAAACCGCCGGTACACTCTGATAGGAATTTCCTAGTTCATAACTTAATTTTGCATAATTTAAACTCGCATCTTCTTGAATAGCGGCATCAAAATTCATTTCGGAAGCATTTTTAAACGCATTCAACGCTTGTTGTTTCTTGTTGGTATTCAGGTAGCTTTCCCCCAAATGATAATACGCATTTTGCGCCACAAAATCTTTCCCGCCTATAATTTTATTAAACTGAGAAATGGCGTTTTCGTAGTCTTTTTGTTTGTAATACGCATATCCCAATTGATAGAAATCGGTATTACTCCATCTTCCTTTTTTGCCTTTATAAGCAACCAAATAGGGAATTGCAGTGTCGTATTTTTTTAAATTAAAATAACTTTCACCAATAATTTTATTCAATTCTGATTTTTCGGCAGGATTGGATTTAGCCATCGCTTTTTCACCTAAATCAATAGCTTTTTGGAAATTTCCCAACTTAAAGTTCATATCCGCTTGATAATACGAAAGCTTTTCTTTGTATTTTTCTTCGCCCGAAACTTCGTCAAAATATTTTGTGGCTTGTTTGTAATCGTCTCCTTCATAAGCCATGAATCCCAAGTAATATTTGGCCTGAGAACCATATTCAGCAGAATTAACCACTTTATTCAAATAGACTGTTGCTTCTTTTTTCTTTTTGGCATTAAAAAAACTATAGCCTTTCTGGAAATTAAATTTATCTCGGTCGCTAGCGCTCAATTGGCTTTCATCCACTTTATCAAACCATTCTAAGGCTTGCGGATAATTTCCTTGATCAAAATGATAATGAGCCACTTCTATGTACGCCTGATTCTGTTTTACGCTTGTTGGATAATCCGAAACAAATCGTTCCATCAACGCATCAGCGTTGGCTTGATTGGTTCTAATGGCGCAATTAGCGGCATAATACGCACAATCCGATTTCAGTTCTTCTGCAGTGGCCGTTTCTTCAACTTTATTAAAAATAATTTGCGCAGATGTATATTGCCCATCATTAAATAAGGAAACCGCTTTATTGAAATCTTTGGAATCGCTAGTATAAATAGTTGATTTTTGTGCTGAAACAGTAGCAGTTATAATGAAAAGTGGTAAATAGAAGAGCCAAGAAATTTTACGCATTGTGATTTTATTTTAATAATTCAAATGTATTATATTCTGAACTCTATAACGAATCGCAATTCGCTTTTATTATGAATATTTTTTTTAACACTGTAAAATTTAACTTTCATTGCTACAATATTCATCCCTTCAAACTTCTAGATTTACTTGCATAAATTATAATTATCAGAATTCTATTTAATTGAATAGAATTTATTTTGAATAGAAGCGTTATCTTATTACTTTTACCCCATAAACAAACGCTAATTATGTCACAATCCGTACTGTCTTTAAAAAATGTAAACATTTATCAAGAAGGTAAATCTATTTTATCCCACGTAAACTTAGATGTAAAACATGGTGAATTTCTTTACATCATTGGAAAAACAGGTTCCGGAAAAAGTAGCTTAATGAAAACTTTATATGGTGATTTACCTTTGACTGAAGGAGAAGGAAATATCGTAGATTTTGATTTGGCGGCTTTGAAAGAAGATGATATTCCATTTTTAAGAAGAAAGATTGGAATCGTTTTTCAAGATTTCAAATTACTGCCAGACAGAACTGTAAAAGACAATATGTTATTTGTTCTCAAAGCTACAGGCTGGATTGACAATGACGAAATGCAACGAAAAATTGACGAAGTTTTAGACAAAGTGGGCATGAAAGAATTTGGCAATAAAATGCCTCATCAACTTTCTGGAGGAGAACAACAACGTGTGGCAATCGCACGAGCTTTGCTTAACGATCCTGAACTTATCCTTGCTGATGAACCAACAGGAAACCTTGATCCTCAAACCAGCGCCGAAGTATTGGAAGTATTAAAAAACATCAATGCCAACGGAAAAACAATTATTATGGCGACTCACGATTATGCTTTGTTAATGAAATTCCCTTCGAAAACATTGAAATGTGAAGATGAAAGAATTTTTGAAGTAGTTCAGCAGCGAACTGCATAATGCTTTCTATTCTCGTTCCAATATACAATTACAATGCTTTTCCTTTAGTCTTGGAATTGCATCGACAATGTCTGGAATGCAAAATTGGTTTTGAGATTATATGTATTGATGATGCATCAACTCAGCATCAATCAAAAAATAATCCAATACAATTTTTAACAAATTGTTTCTTTGTTGAATTATCACAAAATATTGGAAGAAGCAAAATCAGAAATTTACTGGCCTCTAAGTCGAATTATGAATGGCTGCTTTATGTAGATTGCGATACTTTTCCCAAAAATTCCGCTTTTATTTCAAATTACATTAACCGAAATTTATCTGCTAAAAAAATATTTTTTGGAGGAATCGCTTACACCAAAGACAAACCGGATAATGACCAATTATTACGGTGGATATTTGGGCAAAAGAGAGAAGCTTTGGCAGTTTCCGAACGAAAAAAAAACCCTTATAAAACCACTTTCGTTTCCAATCTTTTAATAAAAAAAATAGTTTTCGATGTACTTTCATTTGATGAAAAAATCACCGAATATGGTTATGAAGACTTCTCTTTTATTCAGACCCTAAAGTTACACAACATTGAAATTGAACATATAGAAAATCCATTATATCATTTGAATTTAGAAACTTCATCACTCTTTTTATCCAAAACTAAAACGGCTCTTGAAACACTTTTATTTATTTCAAAAACCAATTCAAAAATTGAAATTGACACCAAAATAATTAAGACTCACAAAATACTGTGCCATTTTAAAATTAATTTATTGATTGCTAGGCTGTTTCAAAAACTGCAATTAAAGCTCGAATATCATTTAACTTCAGAAAAACCGTCACTATTAGTATTTGACTGCTATAAAATTGGTTATTTTTGTTATTTAAACAGCAAATAGATGCCTTTTTTTTCTGTAATAATCCCCCTTTTCAATAAAGAAAAATTCATTGAACTTACTTTAAAAAGTGTTCTTAATCAAACATTTATTGATTTTGAAATACTAATTATCAATGATGGATCTACTGATAACAGCGCTCAAATTATAAAAGGATTTGATGATCCCAGAATTCGTTATTTTTACAAAGAAAATGCTGGGGTTTCATCAGCAAGAAACGATGGTATCGAAAAAGCACAATCCAATTATATTAGTTTTATAGATGCAGATGATTATTGGTATCCAGATTTTTTAGAAGAAATGTTTAAAAACATTAAAAGCTATCCTGAACAAAAAGTATTTTCTGGAGCTATTGAAATTGAAACATCAAAAAAAGTTATTTCTGCAAGTTATTCGATTACTAAAACGAACGATTGTGAAATTGTAAATTACTTTACTGCCAGCTCGAAGGAAACCGTTATTTGTACTTCATGTGCCGTTTTTCATAAAAATATTTTCGAAGAAATAGGAGATTTTGACATAGAAGTAAAAAGCGGTCAAGACACTGATATGTGGATTCGAATCGGGATAAATCACCCAATTGTCTTTTCTTGGAAAATCTTGACACGATACGTTTACGATGAAAATAGCCTTTCAAAAAATAAGACCTATCTAAACACAAAGATTAATTTTTCGAAATTCGAAGAACAAGAAAAAACAAATTTAAGTTTGAAAAAATTCCTCGATTTGAATCGGTTTTCATTGGCAATAAAATCTAAACTACTTTCTGATGAAGACAATTTCAATTCTTATTACAAAGCTATTGATTTGAAAAATATAACGTTCAAAAAGCGATTGCTACTTTTAATGCCTTCGGTTATTTTGAATCCATTAATCCATTTAAAATTAATTTTAACCAATAACGGATTGGGTTCTTCAGTGTTTAAATAATTTAAAACTTCGATAGTCTCTGATGTAATCTTCTTCATCAAACTCATCCGAAGCCAATACCAAGCAAACAGAACCTGAAGAAAAATTTTCTAATTCTCTCCAAATTCCCGTAGGAATCAAAAGCCCGATATTGGGTTTATTGAGCGTTATTATTTTTTCAAAACTTCCATCTTTCAAAACCACATCAAAGCTTCCACTGACAGCAATCAATAGTTCCTGTTGCTCTTTATGTGCATGCCCTCCCCTTTCACTACCACTGGGAACATCATATAAATAATAAACTCTTTTAGACACAAACGGTAATGTATCTCCCTCAATAACAGATAAATTACCTCTTGAATCACAAATTTTTGGAATTTCGATTAATTGAACATCAGTATTAGTTGTCATTGTTTTAGCATAAAATGGATTCCCACTGTTTTGAAATAGTTTCTAAAGATAAATGTTCTACACTTTTAGACGCATTATTTTTACAAAAATCATATAAAACAATATCGTCAATGAATAGATTCATTGCTTCAGCAAAAGCTTGTGGATTATTATTTTCAATTAACAGACCATTATACCCATGCTTAATGACTTCTCGAGGACCAGAATGACAATCCACCGCAATAACGGGAGTACCTATAGCTAAAGATTCAATTATAGACAAAGGAAAACCTTCATAATGACTTGTCAAAATTGTAAATTTAGCAAATTGTAGCTCTTCAAAAGGATTGCTTTTAAACGGTAGTATTTTAACAAAAGACTGTAATTGCAAAACTTCTATTTTATCTTGAATAAAAAGCAAATCAGCTCCATCACCCATAAGACGCAAATGATAGCCTTTTAGAAAAATTTTAGACATTAAAAAAGCTTCTAACATTAAACTAAAATTTTTCGCTTTTTCATCAAATCGTCCAAAAAATAAAATATATTTTTCAGATTTTAAATCTCTATTTTTCAATTCAATAGTTGAAATATCAAATGAATTATGAATTGTTATGGTATTCTTTAAGTCAAAATTTTGTTTTATTGTCTCTTCAATCTCTTGAGAAACGCAAATAAGCTTCCGTGCATTTTTATAAAGAATTCTAGACCAAAAAACAGATGAGGGGAAATATTTTTCAAATTTACAATTCTGGACAACATAATAAATTTTTGCTTTTCCATAAATTTGTTTAGTGATGAGTTCTCTAATCAAATTATTTCTAGTCCTATTATCAATAATAAATTCTATCTTATTTTTTTTCAAATAGCGATTTAAGAAAAACCCTTTTTTTAATTTATTAAAGAAAAAAAAAGATTTATTAGATAATTTACCTAAGTTCAACAACTCACCACTATACTGAAAATCAACATTATCATTTATTATTATTGAATGAACTTCAAAATCTAATTTTTCTAACATAATACTCAACAAAGCAGCAAATCGCTCCGCTCCTCCACTTCCTAAAGAGGTAGAAACTATGGCTACTTTATTTTTATTTTTAATCATATTAATTCAAAAAGTAAATACATTTGTCAAATATACACATAAATGAAAATTTTACTGGTAAGTGAATACAGCCGATTGCACAACTCTCTCAAAGAAGGTTTACAAAAATTAGGTCATGAAGTTTATATTCTGGGGCATACAGATGGTTTTAAGGATTTTCCGGTAGATTTTCCATTGGTAAAAAAATGGGATACTGGATTGCTCAAAAAAGCAAAAGTGGCTATATATACCATTTTTGGATTTGATATGAGTTCTTATCTCACCTATCGCCAATTTGAGAAAAACAAAGCAAAATTTACTGGATTTGACGTAGTGCAATTAATCAATGAAAACAGTTTTTATTGTCAATATTATTTTGAAAAAAAAATACTTGAATTTCTATTTCAAAATAATAAAAAAACGTTTCTATTATCATCAGGTTATGATTATTTGAATGTAAAATATTGTTTTGAAAACCCAACCTTCAAATCAGCTGTTCAACCCTTCTTATTAGGAAAAATAAAAAAAAGTGGCTTCGAAAATATTTTAAAATACAAAACGAAACCTTTTGAAAAATTACATCAATTTATCTATTCAAATATACGAGGAATCATCGCTACCGATATGGATTATCATATTCCATTAATTGGGATTAGTAAATATTCAAGTTTGATTCCCAATCCAATAAATACAAAAAAATTAATTTTTCAGCCTTTATCCATTTCGAATAAAGTCATCCTATTTCACGGGATTAATGAATCAAATTATTACAAAAAAGGAAATGATTATTTTGAAAAAGCACTACATATTATTGAGAAAAAATATGGTAGTAAAGTTGAAATAATTACAACCCATAATATTCCTTATTTGACCTATATTAATTTATACGATAAAGCTCATGTTTTAATGGATCAAACTTATGCAAATGACCAAGGTTATAATGCACTAGAAGCAATGGCAAAAGGAAAAGTCGTTTTTACGGGAGCAGAAAAGGAGTTTAGCGAATACTATAATTTAACCGATAAAGTCTGCATAAATGCCCTACCTGATGTAGATTATTTAGTAAGTGAATTGTCTTTTTTAGTTGAGAATCCAAACGAAATAATAGCGATTGGAAAACGAGCAAGAACCTTTATAGAAAAAGAACATGATTATATAAAAATTGCTGAACAGTATTTAGAAACATGGAAATCTAAATAAAATTGTAGCCTTAGGTTATGAAAATTTGTCACTTTTTTTTAAATTACAATTATTCAGAAATAATTGAATTTGATGGAGTAACGATTACTGTTTTTTTGTAATATTTTGAAATCTCAATATTTTTCCAATTATTTTTATCACTTGTAAGTCCCATAACTTCCGAATTATAAATTGTTTTGGGGCAATTGATTAACATTGGAACTTCAATACAACTTTTGTTTGAAGAATTAATAATTAAAAATCTATCTTCTAATTCTTTATCGTATTTATAAGCTTTTCCTGAAATTAAATCATAGTAGGCCTCCGAGATGGGGGTTTCGGAAAAAGTAAATAATACTAAAATAATTGTAAAAATATATTTATTGTTACTGTGTAAATCTTGGTTAAAATTACTTTTTATAAAATTTAATACACAAAAAACAAAATACATAACAAATAGCAAAAAAAAGAAATAAATAGAATTGATAGCCCTATCTGGTAAAAGATAGTTCTTAGTCCAAAATCCAATAAAAAAACAAGGAAAAAGTATCGTAAAAATCAGAATTAAGCATAAAAAAGGATGAATGAAAACTCTTTTATCTTTTATTCTATTTAATATTTCGTTTAATCTACCACTGTATAAATAGGTTGTCAATAGTATTAGTGGTAACCATTTAATAAAATATTTAACTAAATAAAAAGTAGTTTTTATAATCGATAATGACAGGTTGTAGCTATTAATTTTAACGCCTTCTCTTAACAATCTGGCATTATTTCCTGGAGCAACTATTACGATAAATGAAAAAACTATAATAATTAAAAGTAAAAGTCTTTCGTGAAAATCGATTTTTTTCAAAACAACAAATTTAATCATTACATACCAAATACTTAAAAACAGTATTATTAGCATCAATATCTCATTTGAACCTATGGAAGCAATTAAGCAAAGTATGGCTAGTAAAAGATAACTTTTACTTTTGCCCTTTTTATATTTTAAAAAAAAAATTAAAAAAATTAAAAACAACACAATTCCAAATTGATAACAAATAGAACTTGAATACCAAAAAAAAGCTTGACACATATCTGGTATTTGAAGACAAAAAAGAAAAAGAAAAAAACCTAAATCGGAAACAATTGGGAATACTTTTTCTTCTGAAAAAATCAATTTTAAAAACCAATATAAAACTATAATAAGTAAACAAATTATAATAATTGGATAGAATTTATAAAAGCTAAAATTTATAAAAAAATCAGGATTTATAGTCATAAAACCTACTGAAAAATACCTCCCTGACCAACCATAATATAAATCAATTTGTGTTTGAATAATTTCTTGCAATGGCCTTTTAAACTCATAATCAAAATCATCAGACCCAGGATTATTAAAAACCGAAAGTAACAGTAAGGGTAATAATGTTAGTAAACCTAGAATAATAAAAAGGTATTTGCCGTTAATTTTACTAAATTTCACTAAAGTCATTACAAATAAGGCTTCTGCTTTTTGAATCATATTTTCATCATTTTATTTTCATTCTTTAACTTTTCTATGAAAAGCCTTTTTATAGTCTTGATAGAATAGTCAGTTGAAACATTTTTTCATTCAAATCAAGCTTTTCCTAAAATAAACACACAGCACCAATAAATAAATAAAATTATCAAAAGCTTGTGCCATTACTATTCCTTGAATTCCATATTCATTAATAAAATAAAGGCTTGAAAAATACAAAACGGAAAGTGAAAATAACTCTGAGATTATAAAGGCTGCTGTTAGTTTTTTTGCAAAAAATTGATATCCTAAAATCAAAGAAGCCACTTTTAAAACATCACCTAGCAACTGCCAAAAAAACAAAGTCGTAACAGGAAGAAACACATTGGTAAAAAGTAAACTAACAATAAAGAAGCGCAAAAAATAAATTACCATTAATCCAATTATAAAAACGGGCAAAATCATTTTATAAAAACTCCAAAACACTTTTTTGGTCTCCAGATTATTTTTGGCAACAACCAATTTTGGTAAAAAATAAACACTCAAAATTGTGGTAACAAACAACATATAATAAGTAGAAATTCGGGTTATAGTTTCCCAAAAACCGGCTTGTTCTAATCCAACAATCGCAATTACATTTTTTCTGATAGCTAAAAAAACTAAAGGTCCTAAAACCGAGGAAACTAGAGCCATCAAAGAATACGATGATAAATTCTTTATGATTTTAAAATCAAATTGATGAAACCGAATCGTTTTGAAAAAATTGATTTCCTTGTTTACAAAATAAAATGTCACGAAAAATAACAAAGCTGGCGAAATCACCAACGAAAGTAAAGCGCCTAACGTTTTATAATTAACAATCATACTGATAGACACCAATAATCCAATTGCATTTCCTATTATATTAATCCAAATCACTCTTTTGAATTGTCCTAAACCGTTAATTATGGAAAGTAAAAAAACAGAAATTGCATACCAAGGCAAAACCAATGCTAACGCCCTAAAAACAAATGGATAATCAAAATTATCCCCAAATATTTCCTTGTTCCAAAAAGAGGCAAAAGAATACAAAACACTACTTAAAACAATAGCAATGCCTAACAAACTGACAAAGACCGTTGCAACTATCTTCTTAAGCTCATTTTCATTTTTTTCATTTTCGGCAACGTATTTTATAATTCCGTTTTGAAATCCTAAAGTCGAAATACTTTCTAATGAAGTTAAAAAATTTCTAAGATTTCCCATCAAAGCCATTCCGCTTGGACCCACAAATACAGCTAATAATTTTGAAGTTACTAATCCAATTCCAATTTTTAGAATGACACTTAAACTATTTAAAGATAAAATTTTAAACAGCTGAGTTTTGGTTATTTTTTTAATAAATTCCAACTTAATACTTATTTAAAATTTCAACAACACAACCCACTTCATCCATTGTCAAAACGGGACTTATAGGTAAACTCAATACTTCATCATGAATTTTTTCGGTGATTGAAAAAGACAAATGGTTCCAAAATGATAAAGCCTTTTGCTTGTGAGGAGGAATTGGATAATGGATAACCGTTTCTATTCCATTTTCATGTAAATAGTTCTGTAAATCAAGTCTGTTTTTTGTTCGAATAACAAACAAATGAAAAACATGATTAGATTGCTTCGTTCCTCGCAATGCTATTGTTGGAAGAATTATTTTATCATTATTAATTTCAGATAAATAGCGTTTAGCAATTACTCTTCGCTTTTCATTTTCAGCATCTAAATTAAATAATTTCACATTCAGGAAAGCCGCTTGTAATTCATCTAATCTTGAATTTACGCCTATATAATCATTGTAATATTTGGTTTCCGAGCCATAATTTCGAAGCGATTGAATAGTTTTGGCCAATTTCGAATCATTTGTGGTAACAGCACCGCCATCGCCCAATGAACCTAAATTTTTTCCAGGATAAAAACTATACGCTACGATTGATTTTTGATTTTTGGTTACTTCGTCAGTTCGACCTGCGGTCTCGGGTTCTGATTCTTGATTTCTGATTGCACCATGAGCCTGAGCCGCATCTTCAATAACCAGTAAATCATTTGAAACAGCAATTTCATTTATTTTATCTATTTCAGCCAATTGTCCATAAAGATGAACCACTAAAATTGCTTTTGTTTTTGAGGTGATTTTTTCTGAAATTAAATCCGGATTGATGTTGTAGGTTTCCAGCCTTGGCTCTACCAAAACAGGAATTAAATCCGCTTGTAAAATAGCGAGAATACTGGCGATGTACGTATTTGCAGGAACAATAACTTCATCTCCTTTTTGTAATTCCCCTAATTGTATATAGGCTTTAAAAATCAAAACTAAAGCATCAAAACCGTTTCCTGTTCCAACACAATATTTTGTCCCGCAATACTTGGCAAAATTGGCTTCAAATTCTTTGACTTCATTCCCTAAAATATACCAACCCACTTCTAAAACCGATTTCAATTTTTCTTGAAAAGCGGTTTCATAAGGCTCGTTTATTTTTTTTAAATCAAGAAATGGAATCATTAAATTTTGGTTTACAGTTATTGAAATTTCATCAATTTAGAAACTGATTATTATACAAATATATTTTCTAATTTGAAATGATTTGCCGTTTCTACTTCGGAAAAATCGTGCACTATGGTACTCGCTCCAAAGCTTTCTTTCCAATACGACAAGCCTTCGTTCAATTTTTTTCCTTGCGATTCATTTGAAATTCCGAAATCAAAAAACCGTTTATCGGCAAATGTTTCGGTAATTAAATAATGATAAAGAAAGTCTAAACTTCCCAAATTTTCATCATTTTCGTATTTAGAAATGTATTGGCAATGCGCTACAGTTTCCGTTTCGAAAATAGTAGTTCCCGCAACAATTTTATCTTTATAATACACATTAAACTGCCTGATATTGGCAGGAAAAATACTTTTCAAAACCTTGATTTCTTCTAAAGAGTGAACGGGTTTTGCGTTATGTCTTTCGTCTAAATTTGGAATTAATATTTTGTCCCAAAAAGATTCAAAATCCGTTTCTTCTTTGATTATCAATCCGTTTGTTTTTCCTTTTTGAATCCCTCTTTTTCTAATTTTTGAAAAAACATATTGCTTAGATAAATCAATTACTGATAAACTATCTCTTCTGACTAATTGGGCTTCCGCCAAAAACAATGCATACTGAATTTCCTCGGCTGGCTTACTATGATAAATTGATGGAATAGTTTTTAGATGCAATTTTCCAATTCCATTAGCTTCCAAAAACAACAAAACAACTCTAAAGGTATTAATTACTGTTGTCAATTTAGACTCCTCATTATAAACTAATCCGCCATAAGTCAATCCTTGATGTGAAAAAATTTCATTTCCAACTCTATTCGCGGGAACAACACCTATCCATTTATCCTTGTATAAAACAATCAACGAGAAATCTTGAAATCGATCCTTATGATATTCCATAAAATCACGATGAAATAAGAAAGTAGCATTTTTGGCTTGACCAATAAAGGCATTCCAATTTTCATAATCACTTTCTTGGTATTGTTTAACCGAATAATTTTTCACCTTTTGGTTTTAGACTTCGTGAAATTAAGCATTTTTTATTTATGTTCTAAAGTAGGCAAATACCATTTGTATTTCACGGCCATCAAGCGAACTGAAATGATTACTAAAGAAGTGGTCAAGTATAAAATATCATTATCTAAATTCAATTTTCGAAGGAGAAAAAAAACAATTCCACCCAAAATACAAATCGTAGCATAAATTTCTTTTCTGAAAATAACAGGAATTTCAGTGCATAAAATATCGCGAATAACACCTCCAAAACAGGCCGTCATGGTTCCTAATGCAATACATATAACCGGATGAAGTCCAATATTTATTCCTTTTTCAAGTCCAATTAATGTAAAAACACCTAATCCAATCGTGTCAAATAAAAATAAAGAAGTTCGCAAACGATCGAATTTTTTTCTAAAAATGATGGCTAAAACAAAACCCATGATTATTACATAAACATACTTTAAGTCCATCATCCATCCAACCGGTGTTCTACCAATCATGATGTCCCGCAACGTTCCACCACCCACAGCTGTTACAAAAGCAATGATAAAAACGCCAAAAGGATCTAGCTTTTTATTCATAGCCGTCAACGCACCTGACATGGCAAAAGCCATCGTACCGATAATATCTAATAGATGAAACACTTATAATTTAGATTTTAGATTTGCACAAATTTAAAGAAAATACTCCTTAATAACTGCAATAACCGTGTTTTCTAATACAGCAGTTATTGCATTTTAGAATTTAAAAAAAGGTAGTAACTTAGCACCTTAGTAACCAAGCGACTTTTCCATTGAAACAAATTTCTTCCGTACAAAATCCATTTATAAAATCTTTAGTGCTATTGCAGGAAAAAGCAAAAGCACGCAAACAATCCGGAACATTCTTAATTGAAGGAAAACGTGAAATTTCGATTGCCATAAAAGGCGGTTACGAAATGGAAACACTATTGTTTTTACCTGAAATTTGTTCGGAAAATGAAGCTCGTCAATTATCCAAAAGTGCTGACTTAATAGAAATCAACAAGGAGGTCTATCAAAAACTCGCCTATCGTGACACTACCGAAGGTGTTTTGGCTGTAGCCAAAACAAAATCCTTGCAATTATTCGATTTAAAATTATCAGAAAACCCATTGATTCTTGTTGCAGAAGCTCCCGAAAAACCAGGAAACATTGGTGCTTTATTACGCACTGCTGATGCTGCCAATCTGGATGCCGTGATTATTGCCAATCCAAAAAGTGATTTATACAATCCAAATATTGTGCGTTCCAGCGTAGGATGTTTGTTCACTAATCAAATTGCAACCGGAACAACATCAGAGATTATTGCTTTTTTGAAAGAAAGAAAAATTAATTTTTATTGTGCGACTTTGCAAAATTCAACGGCCTATCATACACAAGATTACACTACGCCTACCGCCCTGATTGTAGGTACGGAAGCCACAGGATTGACGGAGGAATGGCGAAAAGAAGCGACCCAAAATATTATAATTCCAATGCAAGGCGAAATAGATTCCATGAATGTTTCAGTTGCAGCTGCCATCTTGATTTTTGAAGCCAAAAGACAAAGAGGGTTTTAGATTGCAGGTTTAAGATTAAAAGAAGAAAATATAATACTATGAAAAATAAATTATTCGTTGTAATAACGTTAATCGCAACTACACTTTCTTTTGCGCAAATCAGTTCTTCTCAAGTCGATGAATTAGTGGAACGTTCGTTAAAAACATTCAATGTTCCTGGGATTGCAGTTGCTATTGTAAAAGACGGAAAGATAATTCATGCCAAAGGATATGGAGTAAAATCAATTTTGACAAACGAAAAAGTCGATGCTAATACGCTTTTTGGAATTGCATCCAATAGTAAGGCATTTACAAGCGCTGCTCTGGCAATACTTGTTGATGAAGGAAAAGTAAAATGGGACGATAAAGTCATCAAATACCTTCCTAATTTCAGAATGTATAATGACTATGTAACCAATGAATTTACGATTCGGGATTTATTGACACACCGCAGCGGATTGGGTCTTGGCGCAGGCGATTTAATGATTTGGCCTGACGGAAGTAATTTCACAGCGCAAGATATCATTCAAAATTTACAATATTTAAAACCAGTTTCAGCTTTTAGAACTAAGTATGATTACGATAACTTATTATACATAGTTGCCGGCGAAGTTGTTGCTAAAGTAAGTGGTCAAAGTTGGTGTGATTTCATAGAAGAACGCATCATGAAACCATTAGAAATGAATCAAAGCGCAGCCTCCTTTTTACGATTAAAAGACACCACAAATATTATTGCTCCTCATGTGCCTATTGACGGAAAACTTAAAGTAATCAAGCGTTATCAAAACCATCTTTTTGATGCGGCTGCCGGAATTTATTCCAGTGTAAATGATTTGAGCAAATGGGCTATTATGCAAATGAATAATGGAAAATATGGCAGTGACAACAAGCAGTTATTCTCAGAAAAAGAGCACAACGAAATGTGGCAATTACAAACCATAATACCCGTAACTACAAAACCCCCATATAACACTCATTTTAGTGGTTATGGACTTGGTTGGTTTCTAAGTGACATAAAGGGGTACAAACAAGCTACTCATACAGGCGGATTAGAAGGAATTGTCACCCAAGTTACATTACTTCCGGAACTCAATTTAGGAATTATTGTTTTAACAAATCAGCAGTCAGGAGCAGCTTTTACTGCTATTACAAATACTATAAAAGACAGTTATTTAGGGATAAAATCAGACGATTATATCACAATTTACAGCAACCGATTAAAATCGAATATAGCAACTGCCGACAAAGTTACTGATGAAGTTTGGGCAACTGTAGCAAAAAATAAAAAGGATAAAATAAAAACAGACTTCAATAATTTTACTGGTACTTACAATGACAATTGGTTTGGAGAAATTGCACTTTCCCAAAAAAAAGGAAAATTATATTTTGCATCAAAACGTTCTCCTCAACTTACTGGTGAAGTTTTTTTCTACAAAGAAAACAATTTTGTGGTAAAATGGAATAATGCCTATTTTCATGCCGATGCGCATCTGTTTTTTGAATGTGACGCAACTGGGAAAGCAACTACTATAAAAATGAAACCTATTTCTGAATTGACTGATTTTAGTTATGATTTTCAGGATTTGGATTTCAAAAGAGTACAATAATAATCTCAATAATTCAATTTAGGATTTTATACCCAGAAACCTTTTTTTACTTGCATATCTCCTAACTAATTTCTATTTTTAGGAATTGAACCATGCCGTTATGATAGAAATAGATATAGAAAAAGAAAATAAAGCAATTGCGCAAGAATACAAAGAACTACTTCGCATAAGTTATCAAACCCTGACTGATGACGATAAAAAACTCATCCGTAAAGCTTTTGACGTTGCTGTAGACTCCCATAAAGAACAACGAAGAAAATCAGGCGAAGCCTACATTTTCCATCCTATCGCTGTGGCAAAAATTGTCGCTTCCGAAATAGGTTTGGGAGCCACATCTATTGCTGCTGCATTGTTGCATGACGTAGTCGAAGACACTCCGATGACTGTCCAAGATATTGAACGTTTATTTAATCCTAAAGTAGCACAGCTTGTAGAAGGATTGACAAAAATCTCCATGGTACAAAAGGATTTGAATGCATCAATACAAGCGGAAAACTTCCGTAAAATGATTTTGACGCTCAATGATGATGTACGTGTAATTCTTATAAAATTAGCCGATCGTTTGCACAATATGCAAACAATGGATTCGATGCAAGAAGACAAACAGACCAAAATTGCATCTGAAACTTTATATATATATGCCCCATTAGCTCACCGATTGGGTTTATATAACATTAAAACAAAGCTCGAAGATTTAGGATTAAAATATACAGAACCAGCTATTTACAACGAAATTGTAAGCAAAATAAAAGAGACCAAAGAAGAACAGGATGCCTATATAAAAGATATTTCTGATGTGCTAAAAAAAGCATTGGATGCTGAAGGAATCGATTATATCATAAAAGGTCGCCCAAAATCAATCTACTCCATTCGCAGAAAAATGAAAGCGCAAAACGTAAGCTTTGATGAAGTTTATGATAAGTTTGCTCTTCGTATTGTGTACAAATCAACTCCGCACGAAGAAAAATTTCTTGCATGGAAAATATATTCCATAGTAACCGATTATTACAGACCGAGCCCCAGTCGTTTACGGGATTGGATTTCTTCACCTAAATCCACGGGTTATGAAGCCCTGCACATTACTGTTATGGGACCAAAAGGGCGCTGGGTAGAAGTTCAGGTGCGAAGCGAACGTATGGATGAAATTGCCGAAAAAGGGTACGCAGCACATTATAAATATAAAAATGGAGCTACTGAAGAAAATGAACTTGATGCATGGCTTAATTTATTAAAAGAAGCCTTAGAAAGTTCAGAAACCAACGCAGTGGATTTTGTGGAAGATTTCAAAATGAATTTATATGCAAAAGAAATCTTTGTGTTTACTCCAAAAGGAGAAATAAAATCATTACCTAAAGGCGCCACTTCACTTGATTTTGCTTTCAGTATTCACTCAGAAATAGGAATTCGAACCCGAGGAACCCGCGTCAATGGGAAATTAGTTCCTTTGAACTTCGAATTAAAAAGCGGAGATCAAATTGAAGTCATCACCTCTCAACATCAAAAACCTACTTCTAACTGGTTAGACTATGTAACCACTTCGAGAGCGAAAACAAAAATTAAAAACGTTCTAAACGAAAACACCAAGAAAATTGGTGAAGAAGGAAAAGAACTGCTTACCCGAAAATTAAAGCATTTAAAAATAACATTAAACGAATCCGTTGTCAATGAGTTAGTCAATTTTTTCAAATTAAAAACAAGTTTAGACTTATTTTACAGAGTTGGAATTGGTGCCATAGAAAATCAACAACTCAAGGATTATGCAGCTCAAAAAAGCAACACTTTTATTAATTTTTTCAAAAATAAAATAAAACGTTCCGCAAGCAGCACTGCCGACGAAGACATTCATAGACCAATAATAAGCAGTAATTACGATTTGCTTGTCTTTGGCAAGGAACATGACAAACTCGACTACAAATTATCCCCGTGTTGCAACCCCATTCCTGGTGATGACGTATTCGGTTTTGTAACCATCAATGAAGGAATAAAAGTGCATAAAAAAGATTGTCCAAACGCTATTGGGATGCAATCGAATTATGCTTACAGAATAATGACAGCCAAATGGATTGACTCTTCACAAGAAGAATTTAAAGCCATAATAAACATAACAGGAATGGATGTCTTAGGACTTACAAACCAGTTAACAAAGGTTATTTCGAACAATATGCATGTTAATATTCAAAGCATTTCTTTGAGTACCGATGCAGGAATTTTTCATGGTCAAGTAGCCGTAATCGTTCAAAACAATACGATTTTAAAAAAAATGATTAGTAATATCAAAAAAATTGATGGAATCGATAAGGTAACAAGAGTATATAAAACGTAGAAAAATTTCAAAAAATTTTATTTCAGGTTACCCGTTTTTCTACTTAAAACTAAAAAAACTTGAAACTAAACAAAGCTGAAACTTTAAACTTTAAACTAAAAAATTTATCTTTGCCCACATATGACACTCATTTCCACAGATAACACCAAAAACCAAGAAATTGTAAAAAATGTTTTTACAATGTATCTTGAAAAAAAAGGACATCGCAAAACTCCTGAACGTTATGCTATCCTTCAGGAAATATACGATAGCGAAGAACATTTTGATGTAGAGAATCTTTATATCAAAATGAAAAACAAGAACTATCGTGTCAGTAGGGCAACCCTTTACAATACTATTGAATTACTATTGGATTGTGCTTTGGTTCGTAAACATCAATTTGGACAAAACCAGGCACATTACGAAAAATCGTACTTTGATAAACAGCACGATCATATTATTATGACGGATACTGGAGAAGTAATTGAGTTTTGTGATCCAAGAATTCAAAGTATTAAAAAGACTATCGAGGAAATATTCGACATTGAAATTACCAATCATTCCTTGTATTTATACGGAATAAAAAAACAAAAATAGCACAGGAAACTTACAAGTTGTCTTTTGAATATAAAAAATTAACTACAAATAAAACACATAGAATGACCGCAGATTTATTACTAGGCTTACAATGGGGAGATGAAGGAAAAGGAAAAATTGTTGATGTTCTTACTTCAAATTATGATATTATTGCTCGTTTTCAAGGTGGACCAAATGCAGGACACACTTTGGAATTTGACGGAATAAAACATGTTCTTAGAACTATTCCTTCTGGTATCTTTCATAAAACTGCCATAAACATTATTGGAAATGGAGTTGTAATCGATCCTGTAGTTTTTCAAAAAGAAATTGAAGGTCTTGAGAAATTTAATTTAGACATCAAAAGCAAATTAATCATTTCAAGAAAAGCGCATTTAATTTTACCTACGCACCGTTTATTAGACGCAGCTTCTGAGGCATCTAAAGGGAAAGCAAAAATTGGTTCTACATTAAAAGGAATTGGTCCAACTTATATGGACAAAACTGGAAGAAACGGTCTTCGTGTAGGTGATATTGAATTAGAAGATTTTGCAGATCGTTACAGAGCTTTGGCTGACAAGCATGAAGCTATGATTGAATTCTACGATGTTGACATTCAATACAACTTAGAAGAATTAGAAAAAGAATTTTTTGAAGCAATCGAAGAAATAAAAAAGCTGGATTTTATTGATAGTGAAGAATATTTACACCAAGCTCAAAAAGCGGGTAAATCCATATTATGTGAAGGAGCTCAAGGTTCATTATTAGATGTTGATTTTGGAACTTATCCATTTGTAACTTCATCAAACACAACTGCTGCAGGTGCATGTACGGGTTTAGGAATTGCTCCAAATAAAATAAAAGAAGTATACGGAATTTTCAAAGCGTATGTAACACGCGTAGGAAGTGGCCCATTTCCAACGGAACTTTTTGACGAAGATGGTGCAACTATGGCACGTGTAGGAAATGAATTTGGATCTGTTACAGGAAGACAAAGACGTTGTGGTTGGTTAGATTTAGTGGCGCTTAAATACGCTGTTCAAATTAATGGCGTAACACAACTGATGATGATGAAAGGGGATGTACTTTCAGGATTTGAAACTTTAAAAGTATGTACAGAATACAATTATAAAGGAGAGAAAATTTCTCATTTCCCTTATAACATTGAACCGGAAAATGTAACTCCAGTGTACCAAGATTTCAAAGGATGGCAAGCGGATTTGACTGGTATGACAACCTATGATGAATTACCGATCGAATTGAAAGAATACATTGAATTCATCGAAAAAGAAGTGGAAGTTCCTATCAAAATAGTTTCTGTAGGACCGGATAGAAAACAAACTATTCTTAAATAAGATTACTTAACGCTCTGAAAATTCAGAGCGTTTTTTTTTCCTCACCCCAACCCTCTCCAAAGGAGAGGGAGTCGAGACCGGATTATTTTTCAACAATAATTTTCTACCTAAACAAAAAAAATATTCTTTCAAATGCATCCCATGAAAAATCCAGCTATTAAAATACAAAAAACCGAATTACTTTCTGATAATTGGTACATTTTAAACAAAGTAACTTTTGATTATCAAAAAAAAGACGACTCTTGGATTACCCAAAAAAGAGAAGTTTATGACCGAGGAAATGGTGCTGCCATTTTACTATACAACACCCAACAAAAAACGGTTATTCTAACCCGACAATTCCGCTTGCCAAGTTACCTTAACGGAAATGAAAATGGAATGATGATTGAGGTTTGCGCGGGACTTTTGGACGAAGACCATCCGGAGCAATGCATCATTCGAGAAACCGAAGAAGAAACAGGATACCGCATTACTAAAGTTGACAAAATAATGGAAACGTATATGTCGCCTGGAGCTGTAACTGAAATTTTATATTTATTCGTTGGAGAATACGATGAATCCATGAAAGTCAGTGACGGCGGTGGAGTTGAACATGAAGAGGAAAATATAGATGTCTTAGAAATGACCTATGACGAAGCATATGCCATGATTGAATCTGGGGAAATAAAAGATGCCAAGACAATCATGTTGTTGCAATATGCAAAAATAAAAAATCTCGTTTAATTTAACGATGAGCAATCAAAATAAAGGAGCATTTTTCGCTTTATTAGCCACTTTACTTTGGTCCGTAAATATGGTAATCGCCAGCGGTATTAAAGGGCACATTCCTCCTATTGGACTGGCTTTTTGGCGCTGGACAATCGCTTGTATTGTTTTGGCTCCATTTGCAATCAAAAGTACTATCGAAAGTTTTACCGTTATAAAGAAACACATTCGGTATCTCATGGGTACAGCGGTATTAGGCATCACTATTTTTAATACGCTTATTTACTTTGCAGGAAAAACAACTAGCGCTGTCAATTTATCATTAATTGCCATTTCGATTCCGTTGTTTATTGTGGTACTCTCCAGAATTATTTTTAAAGAGAAAGTGTCCAACACAAAAATAGTCGGAATTGTAACCATAATCACAGGAGTTCTTGTTCTTATTACCAAAGGATCTCTAGATGCTTTACTGCATATCAACTTTACAATTGGGGATTTATTAATGCTTGTGGCCTGTTTCTTTTTTGCCTATTATACGATACTAGTTCGACAAAAACCAGATGAATTAACCCCAAAAGTATTTTTATTTAGTGTTTTTGTTATCGGCACAATTTTCCTTTTGCCTTTTTATATTTGGGAACATTTATTTTATAAAAAAGTAATTTTTGATACTAAAACAGTATTGGCAACTACTTATGTGGGCATCTTTGCTTCACTGGTTTCTTATTATTTGTGGAACGAAGCGATTCGGTTGATAGGCACCTCAAAAACAGCATTAATTTATTATTTAATTCCGGTGTTCAGTGGAATTTTAGCGTATTTTTTTCTGGGTCAGGCTATCGTGATTACTCAAATTATAAGCATGGGAATCATTATTACTGGTTTATTGATAACCAATAGGAAAGATTAATTTTTAGAATTAAAAAAAAACAATTTATTTCTGCTATCCGCGCTGCAAACGCTACGATTTTTCTTCTTATTTAAGTAGGTACTCGTCGCAGACAAGCACCAGAGGATATAGAAATAAAAAAAGTGCAATGAAGATATTTTCATTGCACTTTTTTTATGCTACAGTCTTATCCGATAAAAATAATTATTTATTAGGTTGGGGAGTCATTCTTAAATAGGATTTCACTCTTTCATATCCTTTTGGAAATTTAGCGGCAATATCTTCATCTTTAACCGCTGTTGAAATAACCACTTTTTCTCCATCTTTCCAGTTTGCCGGTGTTGCAACGCTATAATGTGCTGTCAACTGTAAACTATCAATTACACGAAGTAATTCATCAAAATTTCTTCCGGTTGAAGCTGGATAAGTCAATGTTAATTTTATTTTTTTGTCAGGTCCAATTATAAAAACGGAACGAACTGTAAAACTTTCATTCGCATTAGGATGAATCATATCATACAATTGAGCTATATGTTTGTCTTCGTCAGCAATAATTGGAAAGTTAACCGTTGTATTTTGCGTTTCGTTGATATCTTTAATCCATTCCATATGAGAATCTAATCCGTCAACGCTTAATGCGATTACTTTTACATTTCTCTTTACAAATTCTGGATAATAATTAGCCACTGTCCCTAATTCAGTGGTGCAAACTGGAGTAAAATCAGCAGGATGCGAAAATAATACGCCCCAAGAATCTCCTAACCATTCATGAAATTTTATCTTTCCTTGTGTAGTTTCAGCTTCAAAATCTGGAGCAATATCGCCTAATCGTAGTGTTGCCATAATAATTTCTTTTTTTTGATTATTAACAGTCTAAGTTATTGAATTAAGGGTAATAAAAATTAAAACAAATCTTAAAGTTGTACTAAAAAATTAATAGGACGAAGCTGATGCTTAGTCTCGGTTACAAAAAAACATTCTTGCGACCGAAATCCCTAGCCCCGATAGAAGTGGAAATCCTTTTTCTAAATCCTGTGAGGGTTTTGAACCCTGACAGGATTGAAAAAGATTGCAACGGATAGCGGGAAAAAGCTCCAAAAAACAACTAGTTTAAGAAGGATTATTTCTTTTTATATTAGGCAAGAAATAAGTAAAAATGCCAATCAGCGGTAGAAAAGAACTTATTTTATAAACGTATTCAATACTGGTTTGATCAGCAACATAACCCAAAATAGCCGAGCCTAAACCTCCCATACCAAAGGCAAAACCGAAAAATAGTCCCGAAATCATTCCCACTTTTCCTGGCATTAATTCTTGTGCAAAAACTAAAATTGCTGAAAACGCTGAAGCAATAACAATTCCGATGATAACCGATAATACTCCTGTCCAAAATAAATCAGCATAAGGTAATAATAAAGTGAATGGCGCAGCTCCAAGTATCGAAATCCAAATGATATACTTTCTACCAAAACGATCTCCCAAAGGGCCACCTATCAATGTTCCTGCAGCCACTGAAGCTAAAAACAGAAACAAATGAAACTGAGATTCTTGTATCGTAAGCCCAAATTTATGCATGAGATAGAAAGTAAAATAACTTGACATACTCGCCATATAGAAAAACTTGGAAAATATCAACAACAATAAAACTGCTAATGCTATATTAATTTTTCTTTTGGACAATGGAACGGCAACCTCTTCAGTAACTATTTTTTTTGCAGCTCGAAGATTCAAATGATTTTGGTACCACAGCGCGATTTGGGACAAAATAATAATTCCCAAAATGCCCGCTATCACAAACCATACTATATTTGATTGTCCAAAAGGAGCAACAACCAGTGCAACTAATAAAGGACCAATTGCACTTCCTGAATTCCCTCCCAATTGGAAAATGGATTGCGCCAAACCTCGCTTTCCTCCTGACCCTAAATAAGCAACACGAGACGCTTCCGGATGAAATATGGAAGAGCCAATTCCCACAAATGCAACCGACACTAACAACATCCAAAAAGAAGTTGAAATCGATAAAAAGCCCAATCCAGTGATAGTAAATAACATCGCAATTACTAAAGAATACGGTTTAGGATATTTATCCGTATAAAACCCTATGAAAGGCTGAAGAATAGAAGCTGTAAGTTGGAAAACGAATGTTATCAATCCAATTTGAGTGAAACTAAGATTAAAATTTTCTTTTAATATTGGATAACTCGCAGGGATAACTGATTGCATTAAATCATTTAACAAATGAGCAAAAGCTATTGAAAATAAAATTGAATAAACTGTTTTTTGAACGATTGGAGCGCTGATAGTCTGCGTTGCTGTAGCTGAGGAAATATTCATATACTAATAATAAAGGTCTAAAAAATTAAATAAATTGTGCCACGAAATACCAAAATACCAATGTGACGAATGACAACGGAATTCCAAAACCAATCATCATACTACTCAATCTGGGTTTCAAACCGTGGGTAGTTGCCAAAATACTTGCCGTAATCATTGGAGCCATCGCAGCTTCCATGATGGATACTTGAATCGTTTTTGAATTTTGGTTTAAAATTACAACATACAATAAATATATCAGCGCCGGAGTCATTATTAATTTGTACAAAAGTCCCAGTCCCAAAAATTTCCAATGTTTACTTTTCCTATCAAATCGCAATTGCAACCCAACGGAAAGCATTGCCAATGGAGTCATTACACTACTTACTTTTTGCAAACCAAGCTGTACATATTCGTGAAAATCAAAATTGAATGCATTCATTAAACAAGCCAACAAAAAAGTAATAAATGGAGGGAAGAACAGTATTTTTTTGGCAATATGAAATCCATTGGGGCTTCCACTAGAGAATAAAGTGGCCACGAGAATTCCTAATGTTGAAAGCACCACAAAAGTACCGGGCTGATCAACCAGAATGGCCGTTTTTAAGCCTTCCTCACCATATAAAGCTTGGATAATTGGAAAACCTAAAAAGGAAGTATTCCCCAAACCGGCAGTTATAATCAAACAACCCGTAAGTTTTTTTGACCATCCAAATCTATTTCCTAAAAAGCTAAAAAACAAATACGAAACTGTAAAACCAATCCAGGTTACGCCAATAGGAAACAAAAGCTTATTATCCCACTCAATTTTAGGGATATAATACAAGGCCAAAGCAGGAAGACAAATATAAATAACCACATTGTTTAAAATCTTGTAGGTATTGGACGGAAAACGTTTCACTTTTTGCAATGCGATTCCAAGAAATAGACAAACGAAGATTAGGATAATGTTATTCATAGTGTAGAATTGAATGCAAAAATACCATTTAAATTTATTTAGAAAAGAAAGAAATCATCATTTTGATTTTTCATTATAAAAAAAAACAAAAAAACTTGCTACTTTCAATTTTACTTGTATATTTGTAATATATTTTATTACAGTATGATTTCAGGTAAATTTGCAATAACAATCCATATCCTTACTTTACTTTCTAAATTTCCAGAGGATTATTTATCTTCTGAATTTATAGCGGGAAGCATGAATTTACATCCTGTTTTGGTAAGAAAGGAAATAGCGAACCTGAAGAAAAACAATATTGTAGAAAGCAAAGAAGGCAAAAATGGAGGAACGAAATTACTGAAATCTGCTTCAAATATTTCCTTAGATTCTATCTTCAAAATGACTTTTGACACGGTAACGCTTGGTTTTTCTAAAAACGAACCCAATCCAGATTGTCCTGTTGGAAAGAAAATCAATGAAAATTTAGTAAATTTATATGAAAACATCAACGAAAAAATCAGCTTGCAATTAAGCGGTATTTCACTGGAGGAATTTTCGAATAAATTTTAAAACTATTTTTTTAAACAAAACTGTAATATTTTTTATTTCTTTTAAATACATACCATTATGAAAATCGCAATTATTGGAGCCACAGGATTTGTAGGTTCCGCTATTTTAAATGAATTGGCAAGTCGAAATCACAAAATTACCGCTATAGCTAGAAATCCTAAAAATGATGAAAACGCAACCATCAAATGGGAAAAAGCAGACATCAATAACGTTGAAGAACTGTCTAAGATTATTACCGGAAATGATGTGGTAATAAATGCTTTCAGTGCAGGATGGACCAATCCAAATTTATATACCGATTTTCTTGAAGGTTCAAAAGCGATTCAGGAAGCGGTTAAAAAATCAGGCGTGAAACGTTTTATTACCATTGGTGGCGGAGGAAGTTTATTTGTCGCTCCAAATTTACAAGCGGTAGATACCCCCGATTTTCCAAAAGAATATTATGCCGGAGCAACAGCAGCCAGAGATTATTTGAACATCATTAAAGAAGAAAAAGACTTGGATTGGGCATTTTTCAGTCCTGCTTTTGAAATGCACCAAGGAATTACTACAGGACGAACCGGAAAATACCGTTTGGGACTAGACACACCTGTTTTTGACGAAAATCAAAGAAGTATTTTATCCGTGGAAGATTTGGCAGTTGTTATAACTGATGAAACTGAAAATCCAAAACACCATCAGGTACGTTTTACAGCAGCGTATTAATTAGCATCAATAATTTTAAACAAAACAGTTTCATAAGGCAATCGCTTTTTGAAACTGTTTTTGTTTTCACTACTTTTACTCTTCAAATAAAAAATTTTGTCGAATAAAAAACAGCACCATAGCGCTTTACATGAAAAACCTGGAATTTCTCCCCAAGAAATTATCAGTCCAATCGCTGTTGCGCACATTCAAAAATTCCGAAAAATGCAACCTTCCCCAAAACAATTGATTGAGGGGATTTTAGCAGGAAATATAACGGTCCTGAGTCGAGCAATTACCTTAGTCGAAAGCACAAATAGCGATCATTTGGCAAAAGCCAACGAAGTTATAAATGCTTGTTTACCACATGCCAATAAATCAATAAGAATAGGTATAACTGGAGTTCCCGGCGTGGGGAAAAGCACCTTTATTGAAGCTTTTGGAAAATACTTAACTAGTTTAGGGAAAAAAGTGGCCGTTCTCGCCGTTGATCCCAGTAGCACCATTTCACATGGAAGTATTTTAGGTGACAAAACCCGAATGGAAGAATTAGTTAAAGATGAAAATGCTTTTATTCGTCCTTCGGCATCAGGAGAAACATTGGGTGGTGTTGCCCGAAAAACCAGGGAAACCATTACGCTTTGTGAAGCTTGTGGGTTTGACACTATTATTATTGAGACCGTAGGAGTTGGTCAAAGTGAGACCGCTGTCCACAGTATGGTAGATTTCTTTTTACTGTTAAAAATTTCAGGTGCCGGTGATGAATTGCAGGGTATCAAACGTGGTATTATGGAAATGGCTGATGCAATTGTAATCAATAAAGCCGATGGCGATAATATTAGAAAAGCCAACTTAGCAAAACTAGAATTCAATAGAGCATTACATCTTTTTCCGGCTAAAAAATCAGGTTGGACTCCTACCACTTCAACATGTAGTGCAATTACTCATGAAGGAATTAGTGCAGTTTGGAAAACTATTAAGCAATTTCTGGAACTGACAAAAGTGAACCATTATTTCTTTGAAAAACGAAAAGAACAAAACCAATATTGGATGTTAGAGACCATCAACGAGCAGTTGAAATTGAATTTTTATAATCATCCCGAAATTCACCAATTATTGGATTCAACTAAAAAAGCGGTTTCAACTGATGAAATTTCACCCTTTGCAGCCGCTCAATTATTATTGGAAACTTATTTTAAAAAGTAAACTTACTCTTTTTCGTAAAGCTCCATTTCCCTATCGTAAAATTCATTCGCAAGAACAATCAATCCTTCCATTTCGGCATTCAATTCGCCTTCATCAAGATCTTCTGCTTCTTCCATGAACTCTACCTCATCATCTTTTAGGTTGATAATAAATCTAGGATAGTCAAGGTGAATGATGAAAATATCTTCCGGAAAATCTGTATTGTCGCCTAGTAAAAATTTTGGTAATTCCATTTTAGTATGTTTAATCGTTAATTTTGGTTATTCGATTAAACAAATAACCGAATAAACTTTTTTAAAATCTATTTATCAGAAAGAATAACTGGTGTATTTCCTCTACCATTCATAAAAATGATTTTAGTATTAGGAGAAGCAGCCAGTTCTTTTTGTGCTTTTATTTGTTCGTATTGCAGTTGCTTATCTGATAAACCTATTGAAATAATTCTTTGATAATCCGCGATACCCTGTGCTTCCACTCTTTTTCGTTCGGCTTCCTGTTTTTCTTTTTGAAGGACAAAAGTCATTTTTTGAGCATCTTGTTCGGCATTTATTTTACTTTCAATAGATGCTTTTACTGATGTAGGAAGGTTAATATTTCTAATTAGCAATTGCTCTAAAACCAATCCTCTGGTTTTAAAATCAGCCTCTATCGTTTTGAAAATTCGTTGTTGAAATTCATTTCTTTTGGTAGAATATAAAGCGACTGCATCATAATAAACAGCATTGTCCCGAATACGGGTTCTGGTTACGGGACGAACAATTTTATCGGAATAATTTACGCCAATTTGTTTAAAAATTTTTGGTGCTGACTCTGGTGAAACACGGAATAAAACGGTTAAATCAATTACCACTTCCAAACCGTCATTTGACAAAACACGAATCGCATCGTCACCGGATTGAGATCCTTCTCCATGAACTGCTGACATCGTGTAGTTTTGAGTTTGAATATCAAATTCGGTTACATCCAACAATGGATTTATCAAATGCAATCCACTTTCCAGAACATCAGGTTGCACACTTCCGTACAGCGATTGAACGCCCACTTTTCCTGCATCAATTTGTTTGAACATCGAAGAAAAAAGCCCTAAAGCAATTACTAAAACGCCAATAATTTTTAGAGTATTTGCGAATTTTGAAAACGGATTTACATTGCTTTTTAATGAAAAACTTGCAATTAATAAAATTATTCCAAGAATAATAAATAGTATCATTTTTTTATTTGGTTGGTTAGGTTTTGTTTGTATGCTTATTATACGAGGAAAGAAATTAGAAGTTACATTATAAGAACAGTATTATTTATGATTCTTTAAAACTAATTTTCTTGTTAATCTCGCAAAGCGAATATACAAAAATAAAGCAGCAGCTGTTAATCCTGCCAAAAGTCCAATCCAGATTCCTACTGCTTGCAAAGAAGTATATTTTCCTAGATAATACGAAATAGGAAAACCGATAACCCAATACGCAACAAACGTAATATACATAGGGATTTTTACATCTTGCAACCCTCTTAAAGCACCCAAAACCACTACTTGGATACCATCTGAAATTTGAAAAATTGCGGCAATCAGAAGTAGTTTCGCAGTTATTGTAATTATTTCTTGATTGTCCAAAACCTGAGTAGAATCGGTCATATTCAAAAATAAGTGTGGCAAAAAATTATGGAAAACAACAAAAATAATCCCGAAAAGTGTTTCCAGCATAATTGCCAGCAAAAAAATGGAGCGGGCAACAATTATCAAATTTTTATAATCGTTCATTCCTTTGGTATGACTCACCCTAATCATTGCAGTAACACTCAAACCCATGGCTACCATAAATGTTGATGACGCAAGAGTCAGGGCTATTTGATTAGCAGCCTGACTATTTTTTCCCAAAGAACCGGAAAGCCAAATAGCCGCAGTAAACAACGTTACTTCAAAGAGCATTTGCATCGCTGAAGGCAAACCCAGATTGATAATTTTTTTCAAAACCGATTTTCGTATTTCCTTGAAACTGAAATTTTTAAAATAACGTTTCAACGCTTCATTTCTTTTCATTAGATGATGCATAAAAACCACCATCATAATTCTCGAAATCACCGTTCCTAAGGCTGCGCCAAGAATTCCTAATTTTGGAAAAATCCAAAACCCGTAAATCAAAACATAATTAAAAAAAACATGCACCACATTTGCCATCAAAATAGCATACATCGAATATTTTGTTTTTGCTAAACCGTCGGCAAATTGTTTATATCCTTGATACATAATAACCGGGATTAAAGAAAAAGCTACCCAATCAATATAAGGAGCAGCCATATCTGCTACTGCTTTAGGTTGGTGCATCAAGTACATTATTTGTTTCGATAAAACCGTCAAAATGAATAACGCTACGCCTAAAACCGTACACAAAAGCAATCCATGGTGAAAAGTAGTTCGGATTTTTTTATCGTCTTTTTCGGCATCAGCCTCGGCAGTCAATGGGGTAATAGCTGTAGAAAAACCTATTCCTAAAGATAAAGCGATGAAGATAAAACTATTACCAAGAGAAACAGCCGCTAACTCAGTAGAACCAAGATTACCCACCATGAAATTATCTACAATTCCTATTAATGTATGCCCTAACATTCCTAAAATTACAGGATAAGCTAATCTGATATTATAAGAAAACTCTTTGGTATATTGAGATAAATTCACTTTTTATTTTTTTGTTGGCAAAGGTAATTAGAAGGTTTCAATTGTATCGATACAATTACAAATATAAAGCCTCTAGATTAGTTATTATTTACACATAACAAGGAATTGTATAACAAAACCCATTAATTCTATAACATACCAAGCAATTCGGGGTTCTACATTTGTAATGTTGTTTTGAATCAAATAAAAATCAAAGCAATGAAAATAAAAAAAATATTAATAAAAAAATTACAATTATGAAAAGCACAGGAAAAATCAAAATGTTATTTGTATTCGCAATAGCAATGATGTTTGCTAGCAATGTACAAGCACAAGAAACAAAAGAAGCTACAAATTATGACCAAGGATTCCGTTTAGGATTTGGTGTAAATGCAGGATACTCCGTTAGTGATCCATACAAATTGGCATTAGGAGCTGACGCAAGAGTTCAATACGATTTGTCAAAAAGATACTCTTTAACTTTGACAACTGGTTACAGTAATTTATTTGTAAGTAAAGCAGACGGTAATGATTTAGGATTTATCCCAGCTAAAGCAGGTTTTAAAGCTTTTGTATGGAATGATCAATTTTATGTAATGGGAGAAGCTGGTGCGGCTTTTGCAGTAACTAATAATTACAACAAAACGTCTTTATTATTATCTCCTAGTATTGGTTATGCTTCAAAATACATTGATGTATCATTACATTACGAGCACTATTCTGATTTTGAAAAATTGAACAATAATGGTTCTATAGGAAAAGGTGTTGGACAAGTAGGAGTTCGTGTAGCGTATGGTTTCAAACTATAAAACATATATAATCTTTAAAAAAAATGCCCTGAAATTCAGGGCATTTTCTATTTATAAAACTTTTTATCCGTTAGAGTCTTCATAAAGGCAATGAGTTGTTTTTTTTCCAAGTCTGTTAAATTCAGTTTATCCTCAGGCAACGTTTGATTTAGTAAATTAAATCCCAATCCGTTCCCGCCACCTTCATTGTAAAAATCAATCACTTCTTCCAAAGTTTTAAAAACGCCATTGTGCATGTAAGGAACTGTTAACGCAATATTCCTTAAAGTAGGCGTCTTGAAAGAATTCCTGTTAATTTCAGCTTTCGTTAATTCGAATTTTCCTAAATCAGCATCCATTTTTTTAGTTGCATCAGGAACACCTAGTACTTCACTTTCGGATTTCACAAAACTGGGAGGTACGGTTCCGTTAGTTAATGGAATAAAATGACAGGTTGCACATTTTGCTTTTCCTGCAAATAAATTAAATCCAGCAATTTCATCCAAATCAAAATTTTCATTTCCCCGCATGTATGCATCAAATTTCGAATCATAATTACTCAAAGAGCGTATATAAGAGGCTAATGCATTTTTTATTGCAAATTCGTCTATTGCTTTTTTTGGAAATGCTTTTTGGAATTTAGCGCCATAACGCGCATCCTTTTTTAAAGCCAAAACTGACTTTTCCAAAGAACCATGCATTTCATTTTCATTAGTAATTACAGCGACAGCTTGATCTTCCAGATAATTGACTCTGGAATCAGAAAAGAAAACACGTTGAAAAGCAATATTAGACAGCGTTGGCGTATTTCTTTTAACCAATGAGTGTCCATCTAACGAAACTGCTTTTTCTAGACCGTCGGTAAAAGCTTTGTCAGCATGATGACAGGAAGCACAAGAGCGTGAATTATTTCCGGACAAAATAGGATCGTTGAACAATAATTTCCCTAACCCGATTTTTTCTGGAGTAGTTTCATAATCTGGAAAAGCTGAAAAAGCTTCGGCATCAAATGCGTTCTTGTCAAAAAGCGTTTGAGCAGTTGTTTTTAATCCTCTCGTTTCTTTAATCAAAGGAATTTTAAAATCCATTTGCGTTTTATACAACCCTTTACTTAACGGATTTAAAAATTTTCGAATAAAAACAGCTCGGTCAAATTCATTAAACTTGCTATTCTTTTTCAAATATGCTGTCCCTTCTTCAATCGTTTTTAAAACTGCTTTTGAAGTCGCGTCATTTGAATTATCCACATAAATTTGATAATACTTTTCGATACTTTCTAATGATGATACTACTTCCGGAAGCGAGTTTTGGGCAATTGGAGAATCAAATCCGGTGATTCCCAAAGTTATGATTCTAAAAACCTCTAAACGCATCGCATCAAAAACATGGGAATCTGTCAATTCATTGGTTTGTGAAACTTTGTCTAATCGTTTTAAATTGGCAGAAAGAATCCCAATTTCTTTTAGAAGCTCCCCTTTTGATCGATAATCATATCTTGGAAAAAGCAATTCTTCAATTACTTGAAACCCTTCGGGAGGAACTGTTTTTCCTTCGTCTTCTTCAAATTCATCCAGTGCTGGTCCATTAATCGCTTTAGAAACAACAGGAAAATAATATTCACTTATCATTTCTACTTTTTTATCGCTTTGATGCGCTTTCAGAAATTGTTTTTGAACTTGTGCCGAAATCGAATCTGACTTCACCAAGAGTTCCAATCGAGCAACATCTTGAATCAAGACCTGAATATCCGATTGAAACAAATCATTTATTTTTTCGTGCTTGGGTTGATTTTTACAAGAGAACAGTGAAATCAACAGTAAAAGAAAAAAGAAATTTTTCATAAGAAATTTTAAAAATGGAGAAAAGCAAAATCCACGATTCCTAATAGGAAACCGTGGATTTTTGTACCTATTTAATTTAGAACTTAATTATCTGGCAAGTCCTTTGATGATTACAATTTGGCTGGCTTGATCTTCATTTGGACGATTTGTTCCTCCATCAACTCCTTTGTATTTTGTTCCTCTCCAAGTATGTGGTTGAACACTCAATAAAAAAGTATCGTCAATTCCTACTTGTTCCGATACATCAATTAATGCTCCATATTCCCAATCTCCAAATTTACTTGTTCCCCCTACATTATATTTTGCAGCATCAGTAGCATCACGACGATGATCTAATTCCACAACTACTTTTAATTGTTTAGTTGCAATATTGTACTGATAAATGTAACCGTCATGCGTTTCATCTCCGTAACCATTAGCATCTTCCTGAACATAGACATAATTTTTTGTTACACAAATGTTATCTGGATTTTGAAATTTTCCGGCAATTCCTGTACGATCATCACCATCAAGAATCACTTGTAAAGTTCCTGCCAACGGATTTGCAGCGTCTAAATTTAACTTGTAAACTCTACCGTATTTCGTTCTTGAAGCATCCGCATTAGTTCCCGTAGTATTTTGTCCTGTAGCATTAAAGTAAATTTCACGATCAGCTGCATCGCCTCCTTTTCTATAATCTAAGTCTTCTACTCTACCAAATTTTATCGCTTTTAGCGTATTTACCGATGCGTTAATTTGGGCTCCGGTCATTGTCGTATGATTTTCGATTTTTACAAACGAAACAGGATACGTTTGTCCCGTAACCATGTCTTTTTCTCTTTGATTATCATCTGTTCTTTTCATCATGTATAAAGAACCATTTGCTAAATCACCAACGGTATTGGAAACATACATAAATACCTGACCTCCATAAGTACCGGAATCATCATCACCTATTACAACCACCGTTTTTCCTGCAAAAGCAGTCTTTTTTAAAGGCAAAGCATTCTCCGCGCTCAATCTTCCTAAACCTGATAATTCTTTAGAAACAGAGGCTGACCCAACATCTCCATAAGGATTTAGTGCATGGGTACGGGATTCTTCTCCAGATTCTCCACACGTTAAATAAAGTGGTCCAAAACCGTGTTCAGCAACTGTTGCCATAGTAGCACCGCACAATCTCCAAGTTCCTCCATTAGAATTCAACAAATATTCTCCTTTTGTAGGTTTGAATGTTTTGTCTAAAGTAATTCTGGAAACCGAAAAATTATCTTCTTGATTTACTAAAAAAGTAAAAGTCCCATCTGAATTTTTCAACAATCCTGATCCGTCAGCTGAACCACCAAAAACATAATTTGGACTACCTGCCAAAACATCATCTGAGGTGATAAGTGAAAAAAGTTCCAAGCTTTCAAAACCCGCTTGCTTTTTTAATAATACTGGAGTTACAGATTGATTTGCTAAAACCACATCGGTAGTTTCTTTCGAAGATTTAGCATCATTCTCACAAGAGATTAATGAAGCTAAAAATAACATTGGTAAAATAATTCTTTTCATCTTGGTCGATAGTTTTAAATTCAAGACAAAGAAATGCACTGAATTTTAACTTCAAATGAACTGAACATTAACAAAAAGCCAAGAGTTCAATAGGGTATCAAACTCTAAAAAACAATAAATTTACATACTAACAATACCGTAATACAATGATAAACTTGAAATAACTTTTACGAGAAAATCATTAAACTATTTCTCTTTCTTCAACATTTCTTTATATATTTCAATATTCTCCCTTATTTTTTCATCCATTTCAGGTTCTTTAATATCAGTATGTTTTTGCATTTCTTCCCAAATAATTTTGGCTACAATATAACGGGCCATTTCTTTATCATCAGCAGGAATGACATACCAAGGCGCATATTCCGTAGATGTTTTATTAATTGCTTCTTCGTAATAATGCATATAATCGTCCCAACTTTCTCTTTCTTTTAAATCACCCGTTGAGAATTTCCAGTTGTGTTTTTGTTCTTCCAGTCGGCGCAACAAGCGTTGTCGCTGCTCTTCTTTACTCATGTGCAAAAAGAATTTCAGCATAATAGTTCCGTTTTGAGTAATGTGTTTCTCAAAATTATTGATTTGTTGCATTCTATTTTCCCAAAATTGCGGCGTAATATCATCTACCGTTTCAATACCCGGTAAATTTTCATTCATAACATATTCCGGGTGCACTCTGGTGACCAAAACATTTTCATAATGCGATCTGTTAAAAACCGTAAACTTCCCTTTTTCTGGTAAAACCAAATAATGTCTCCACAAATAATCATGTTCTAACTCGCTTGAATTCGGCGTTTTAAAACTATGCACCACAACACCGCGAGAGTTAAATTCCTTAAAAACTTCCCGAATCATACTATCCTTCCCCGAAGTATCCATGCCTTGCAAACAAACCAAAACGCCATAGCGATTGTGCGCATACATCACATCTTGTATTTCACTCAATTTCACTTGCACCTTATCCAGTTTCTCTTCCTTATCATTATCACTATTTCCATTAAATAGGTTCGTAGGAATACTGGACAAATCAATTTTGTCAATCACTTTAAAATCATCGGGATTTATAGACTTCATAAGAAATATTTTATCTTTACATCTCAAATATAAGAAATATTAAGGATTTATCCTGATGAATTTCAGGAGCTATTTCCAGCTATCCGTTGCAATCTTTCTAGTCCTGAACTTGTTTCAGAATCCTGAAACAAGTTCAGGACTAGAAAGGATTTACACTACTATCTGGGCTAGGGCATCCGTTTTCAAAATAAACTTCATGGAAAAAATTACACTCGAATTACTATTTCAAATCAACGGTATTGGTTCCGCTTCAGGACTCATTTACAGAGACGACTCCTTGTTTATAATCTCTGACAACAGCTCTTTTCTGTATGAGTACAACATCCAAGAAAAAGAACTCCACAAAATAAAGCTCTTCGAAAAGAGTCAGGAAAACATTCCTAAAAAAGACAAATTCGATTTTGAATCCATAACCCAAAAAGGAAATAAATTTTATCTTTTTGGTTCTGGTTCCACGCCCAACAGAAACAAACGCATCAGTTACGATCTTACTTCTGCAGCAATAGAAGACAAAGATTTGTCGGCAATTTATGGAAAACTAAAACAAACGGCTTCTATTTCGGACGCAGATTTAAACATAGAAGGCTCTTTATTTCACAACGAAAAATGGCATTTGTTTCAACGAGGAAATGGAGCACAATCTAAAAATGGTCTCTTTGTTTTAGACAAAAAAGAAAATGACATTCGCTTTTTCCCAATCCCATTGCCAAAAATCCAAAACATCGAAGCTACCTTTACCGATGCCATTCTCGTGGAAGATAAAATCTATTTCTTGGCAGCAGCCGAAAATACGACCTCAACCTATGACGATGGAGAAGTATTGGGAAGTTTCATAGGAGCTTTATCATTCGATACTTTCGAAGTTGCATTTACCCAAAAAATTTCAGCAACCCACAAATTCGAAGGATTATCTTTGTATACTTCTTCAAAAGAAAATATCGAATTCCTGCTCTGTGAAGACAAAGACACCGAAGCTTTGGAAACGGATATTTACAAATTGACATTAAATTTAAAATGAAAGTCAATTAAATAAAAAAAAGTTTATTTCAACCAAAATAAAATAACGTTAAATTTAGATTAAATAGAAATCAAAAATAGAATTTCAAATTTAAAACAAAGTACTTTTACAGTAAACTAAGCCTTTTATTGGCATAAAATAATTGATAAAATGACAGACTTAAAAAATAAAAATGCCCTGATTACGGGAGCAGGAAAAGGAATTGGAAAAGCGATCGCTTTGGCCTTAGCCAAAGAAGGTGTAAATGTTATTTTGGTTGCCAGAACACAGGAGGAAATAGACAGTGTAGCTGCAAAAGTACGTTCTTTAAGAGTAAAAGCATTGGCCATAACCGCTGATGTTACCGATATCAATTCGGTAAACGCTGCCGTTGCCAAAGCATTGGCTGAATTTGGAACTATTGATATTTTAATCAACAATGCCGGAATTGCTGCTTTTGGAAAATTCTTAGAATTAGAACCGACCGATTGGGAACGCATTATTCAGGTAAACTTAATGGGAACCTATTATGTGACACGTGCTGTGTTGCCAAATATGATTGAAAGACAAACCGGTGATATCATCAATATTTCTTCAACAGCCGGATTAAGTGGAAATGCGCTAACGAGCGCTTATAGTGCTTCTAAATTTGCTGTTTTAGGATTAACGGAATCGTTGATGCAAGAAGTGCGCAAGCATAATATTCGTGTGACGGCATTAACGCCAAGTACCGTGGCTACTGACATGGCCAAAGAACTAAAACTAACCGACGGCAATCCTGAAACCGTTATGCAAGCGGAAGACATGGCCGAATTAATCATCGCGCAACTCAAATTAAACCGACGCGTTTTTATAAAAAACAGCAGTATTTGGTCTACGAATCCTTAAAAGTAGTCGAAAGTCAAAAGTCTAAAAGTCGGATGACAAATATCTAATAAAAAAACCATTAAGAAATTAAGTTTCATTAAGTCTTACGCTTAATTTTCTTAATCTCTTAATGGTTAAAAAACTTTCGAGTTATTATTTTAATATCCTCATTAGTTTCTTAATTTCTTTGTTAATTAAAGTCCTGATTAGTCCTAAAAACTTACATGACTTATATGTTTAATAATTAAACCAAAGCGGATATAAAATCCATACGTACGCTTCCGTCTTCATCAATTTTTGTCAAATTAATTTCATGTAATGTATTTACTAATTCTGGATTCCAAGGCGTTTTCACTTTTACATAGTTTTCGGTAAAACCGTGAATGTACCCTTCTTTATTTTCACTTTCAAACAAAACGGTTCTGTTTGTTCCCAATTGACTTTCATAAAAAGCACGGCGTTTTTTAACGGATAATCCACGCATCATTTTGCTGCGTTTTGCCCGAACATTTCCAGGAACAACCCCTTCCATTGCTGCCGCTTCGGTATTATCACGCTCTGAATACGTAAAAACATGTAAATACGAAATATCCATATCATTCAAGAAATGGTAGGTTTCTAAGAAATGTTCATCGGTTTCGCCAGGAAAACCAACAATCACGTCCACACCAATACAAGCATGTGGCATAACTTCCCGGATTTTGTTTACTCTTTCGGTATACACTTCGCGTTGGTAGCGACGTTTCATCAACTTTAGAATATCATTGCTTCCAGATTGTAACGGAATATGAAAATGCGGCACAAAAGTCCTGCTTTTTGATACAAATTCTATCGTTTCATTTTTCAATAAATTCGGCTCAATAGACGAAATTCGCAATCTTTCGATTCCTTCCACTTTATCTAACTCCTGAACTAATTCTAAGAAAGTATGTTCATGTTTTTTATTTCCAAATTCCCCTTTTCCGTAATCCCCAATATTTACTCCGGTAAGAACAATTTCCTTAATATTTTGTTTCGAAATTTCAGAAGCGTTTTTCAACACATTTTCCAGTTCATCACTTCTCGAAATTCCTCTCGCCAATGGAATCGTACAATACGTACATTTATAATCACAACCATCCTGAACCTTCAAGAAAGCGCGCGTTCTGTCGCCTATCGAATAACTTCCAACGTAAAAATCAGCTTCGGCAATTTCGCAGGAATGTACTTCTCCAAAATCATTTTTGGACAAATCATTAATATAATCGGCCAATTTAAATTTTTCAGTTGCACCAAGAACTAAATCCACGCCGTCTACACTGGCTAATTCTTCCGGTTTCAATTGGGCATAACAACCTACCGCCGCAACAAATGCTTTATCATTCAATTTCATTGCTTTTCGCACCACTTGCTTGAACTGCTTATCTGCATTTTCCGTCACTGAACACGTATTAATCACATACATATCAGCCACTTCTTCAAAATCTACCCGATCAAAACCTTCGTCTTGAAGATTACGGGCAATCGTAGAAGTTTCCGAAAAATTCAGTTTGCAACCCAGCGTATAAAAAGCAACTTTTTTTCTGTTTTCCATAAGATAACTCAATTAATGAAATCGTTGTCAAAAAATTGAGTGCGCAAATTTACGAACAAAAATTTATACTTTAAAGCTCATAATTATTTATATTTGTAGTACAAATAATTTATACTAATATCATGCAATCAATTAATTTACAAAAAGATAAACTAGAGTTAATTGAAAAAATTATTCATTTAGAAGACAAAAACACATTGGACTACATAAAAAGTATCTTGAATGACGAAACTTCTGAATATGAATTAACTAATGAACAGAAATTAGTTTTAGAAGAAGCGACCGAAAAATACTATTCTGGAGAAGAGCCTTCCTTCACTTGGGAAGAGATAAAAATCAATGCCAGAAAAAGCTATAATGAAAAGAAATCTTAAATTTACTTTTCGAGCTAATATTGATACAATCGTTACTTATGAATTTTATGAATCCAGACGCAAAAATCTAGGAGAACGATTTCTTGACGAATTAGAAAACTGCTACAAATCAATCATTTTAAATTACACAACATACAAAGTTGTTCATAAAATATATAGGCAAGCAGTCGTAAAAAAATTCCCTTTTGTTGTTTTATACAGTGTTGATGAGAAAGACATTATCATAACAGCCGTTTTCAGCACTAGCAAAAATCCAAGTAAAAAATTCAAATAGTTCCCTTTTTACTATACTATTTAGATTTCAGAAAACGAACTTTTTCTTTCTTCGTACCATACAACAAGCCAAGAACTGTTATTAAAATATCCGATAATTTACATAGCGCACCATGTAAATTATCGGATATTTTAATAATAGACAAATCGAATATTTGTCTTATGCTGCACTTAAAAAAATCAATTCAAAATAAACCTTCTCACCACTTCGGCAACTCCATGATTATTATTTGAAGCTACAATAACATCTCCTTTGTCTCTCAATTCTGGATCTACATTATCGACCCAAACCCCTAATCCGGCATATTGGATCATCGTTAAATCATTTCCTGCGTTTCCAACGGCTATGATTTCACTTTGATGAATATTCAATTTTTCAGCTAAAAATTTGATGCTGGCACCTTTATCAATTCCGTTTTGTGCTACTTCCAGAAAGAACGGTTTTGACATGCATACACTAAGATGTGGCATGGCTGCTCTCAAGTCTTTTTCAACTTCTTTTAGATAGGCTGGCTCTTCTAATAAAATACATTTTATGGCTGCCGATTTAACTTCATCTTTAAAACTAACGACTTTATTGTGTTCTAAACCGGTGATGTTTTTTTCAATTTCAATGTATTCAGAATCCGTTTCACTCACAATTTTCCCATCAAGGTATGTAATAATATGAGTCTTACTTTTTAAACTGTAATCATACAATTCATGGATTTGCTCTTGCGTTAACGTTTGCTCAAAAATGATTTTATCCTCTTTTAAATCTGTAATGACAGCGCCATTATACGATATCATATAGGAATTATCCATTTTCAATTCTTTGGCGTAAGCAATCATCGCTGGAGTTGGTCTGCCAGATGCCAAAATAACATAAACACCCAGTTCCTGTGCCTTAGCCAACATTTCTGCATTCTCGTTTGAAATGGTATGGTCATCGGTTAACAAAGTGTCATCCATGTCCAAAACTAACATTTTATATTTCATTTTTATTTTTTAAAAAGCAATATTTCAAATATCTAAAATTCACAAATTAGTTTTTAATTTACTTTGATTTTGTCTTGTGTCAAAAATTTGAAGAATACGAATTTCCGTTTTGGAATGAATTTTATAAATGATTTTATAATCTCGACTAATCATTCTTCTATAAGGTTCTCCTAAAAATTCATCCAGTTGATATTGCTCCACAAAATGAATATTTTTACTTTGAAACACAATATCTCGAATAACGGTTTTTGCTCCTTGAAGCAATTTTAATTTGATAAATTCAAAGATTAGCCTTAAATCTGCTTTGGCTTGATTATCCCAAACTATACTAATTGGTTTTTGCATATTACCAATTCTCTATTTCTCTTTCTAAATCTTCAATTGTTGTATAGTTGCCTGACGATATTCGTTCATCAGATTCTTTAACCATATTGATGTATTCTTCTTTATCCACTGAATATCCACTAATAGTATGAGCCACAGCTTCTTTCTCTAAGACTAATTTCAGCGCAATTATTTTTTTTAGTTTACTTTCATCAGTAATATGAAGCAACCAATCCATCAATTCTACTTTTTTTGCAGCTATATCCATGTTACAGAGTCATTTGAATAACAAATATACAAATTTAAATACTCATCCTAAATTCTTCGATAACTGGATTCACTTTCGAAAACTCGGTTTCCTGAACGAACAATTCCACTGCCAAATCTGAATTTCCAAAACCGCCTAACCGAGCTGATTGTATGTTATTTTTTAAAACGGTATCTACTCCTATTGCTTCGATTCTCTCTTGTAACGCTAAAGCTAAAATTTCACTTCCCGAAAACACCTTCATTAATCCCATCTTGTTCTTTATTTAATTATTTATTACCATTTTCTTCATCACCTTCTTGCTCTTCGAAGTCATCTCCAACTTCAGGTTCAAAATCTTCATCTCCTTCTTCGTCTTCATCCTCTCCATCAAAATCGAATTCAAAAGGCTCCACCAGCATTTTTTCAGCAAGGACTTCTATTCGTTCTGTGAATTGTTCCGAAAAAATAATACGTTGGGTTCTGACAATGCTATTTGAAATACGCATGATTTTAGTTTCATGACGCAATTTCAAAATTGGGTCTGCATCATCAAGGATAAACATTTTCAATCGGTTTACATTAAAACCAGCAGTGGTAAACATTTCACTTAACTTATTTGGGGTCCCAATCAACACATCAATTCCGCTAGAAATATAATTTTTATCGTATTCCATATCCCCTTTATCATGAACACCATAGACTTCTAAATTAGAATTCTTTCCGTATTTTTCAAAAAGCGATTCCATTTCCAATACTTTGGCTTTGTCTTCGACAATAATCAAAGCCCTTGGTGATTCTTCGGTTGCGCCTGCCAATCTCTGAATCACATTTAGCACAATTGTTGTTGATTTTCCGCTTCCTTTTGGTGCAATAATAATACAATCCGAACCACTTTTCATTGTCGAAAATGTTTCTTTTTGCATTGTATTGGCCTCTGTCAAACCGTTTTCAATTAAGGCTTGCTGTAACTCTTCATTTATTTTTTTTAGTTTCATTTCTTATGATTGAAAGATTGAAAGATTAAAACAGTTGCTAAATCTTTAAATCATTAATTTTATTTACTTGCGAATAACTTCACATCATTCTCGGAAATTTCGCTTCCGCCAAGGATAATCAAGCGCTCCACTACATTTCGCAATTCGCGGATATTTCCTGTCCAATCGTATTCTTGCAACAAATGAATCGCCGCCGCAGAGAACTTTTTTATAGCATTTCCTTGCTCTGAAGCAATTTTATCTGCAAAATGCGAAATCAACATCGGGATGTCCTCTCGTCTGTCATTCAACGATGGTACTTTTATCAAGATAACTGCCAAACGATGGTATAAATCCTCCCGGAAACGTCCTTCGGCAATTTCTTTTTTCAAATCTTTATTGGTTGCCGCAACAACACGAACATCGACTTTAATGTCCTTATCCGCTCCCACTCTGGTAATCATACTTTCTTGTAAAGCACGTAATACTTTGGCTTGCGCCGAAAGACTCATATCACCAATTTCATCCAAGAAAATGGTTCCTTTATCAGCAGCTTCAAATTTTCCTGCGCGGTCTTTCACAGCTGATGTAAACGCTCCTTTTACGTGACCGAATAATTCGCTTTCTATCAATTCAGATGGAATAGCAGCACAGTTTACTTCGATTAAAGGAAAATTAGCTCTTTCGCTTCTTTCATGTAATTGATGTGCAACCAATTCCTTTCCGGTTCCATTTGGTCCTGTAATTAAAACTCTGGCTTCGGTTTGAGCAACCTTCTCAATCATCACTTTAATGTGATTGATGGCATCGCTTTCGCCAATCATTTCGTAATTTTTACTGACTTTTTTCTTCAGGATTTTATTTTCTACTACGAGTTGTTTTTTGTCTAAAGCGTTGCGAACCGTATTCAATAATCGATTTAAATCTGGTGGTTTTGAGATGTAATCAAACGCACCCAAACGCATCGTATTGATTGCCGTTTCCATATCGCCATGACCGGAAATCATAACCATAGGAATTTCGGGTTTGATTTTTTTCACCGCTTCCAAAACCTCAACACCGTCCATTTTTGGCATTTTGATATCGCACAAAACCAAATCGTAATCGTTGTTTTTTATTTTTTCAAAACCTGCAGCACCATCTTCCGCTTCTTCTACCTGATAAGTATCGTTTTCTTCGGAGAGTATTTTTGTGAGCACTCTTCGAATAGCGGCCTCGTCTTCTATGATTAGTATTTTTGACATATTTTTATTTTTTTAGCCCCGATTGAAGTGGAAATCCTTTTTATTTTTTCTTTAAAAATAAAAAGATTGCAACGGAAAACGGGAAATAGCTCCATAAATTAATTAAATTTTAACGGAAGCGGAAACAAACCAAGTTATTAATATTTCAACCATCGGTATAATTCGTTCCATGTTGGTTTTTTGCCGTACATGAGTATTCCTACCCGGTATATTTTGGCAGCAAACCAAACTACCGAAAAGAAGGTTCCGAATAATAATGTTATTGATATTACGATTTGCCACCAAGGTACGCCAAACGGAATTCGCATGAGCATAACGATTGGAGAAGTAAGTGGAATCATTGAAAAAATAACTGCAATTGTTCCGTGCGGATCGTTTATAACCGTAAAAAATCCTATGTAAACGCTCAACATTAATGGCATAATAATAGGCAAAAGAAACTGTTGAGAGTCGGTTTGATTATCTACAGCGGCCCCAATTGCTGCGTAAAATGAACTGTACAGAAAATAGCCCCCAATGAAATAAATCACAAATCCAATCAGGATACTTGCAATGGGTAAATTCCATAATTCCTTGATATACATTTGGGCGGTTCCAGCAAATTCTTGCTGGGCAGTATGCATTAATTCGGGTGAAATTCTAGCGGTTGGTCCAACATTTACCCCAAAAAATAGTGAAGCAGCAAACATTAAAGATAGTCCAATAACGGCCCAAATAATGAATTGCAGTAATCCAGCTAATGCCGTTCCTACAATTTTCCCCATCATGAGTTGAAATGGTTTTACGGAGGAAATGATGATTTCAACAATTCGATTCGTTTTTTCTTCAATAACGCTTCGCATTACCATGTTACCGTAGATGATAATGAACATCATAATAAGATATCCAAAGGCACCACCAATACCGATTTTTATTTCGTTAAGTCCTTTTACACTCTCTTCTCCCGATGCTTTTGTCAAGCTAATACTGACTTTAGATTCTGCATTTTTTATTGCTAATGTATCGAGATGTGCTTTTTCCAAATTAGTTTTGGTTAACTTCTTTGCAATAACATCCTGAACACTTTCAATGAATGAAATACTCGGACTTTCGTTCGAAATAAATTGAATTTTATTTTCGAAATCTTTCGAATTGCTTTCGTTTGGGATGTATAACAATCCTTCGTAGTTTTCGTTTGTGATGCTGTCTTTCAGGAATTTTAAATCTATTTGAGACAAATCGAGGTATTTGTATTCCCCTTTCTTAACGTTTTGAGAAGTAAATTCCTTAGCAAACAAACCTGATTCATCATGAATGGCGATTCGTTTGGTATCGGCTTTCATGGAACTTAAATAACCCACAAACGCTGCTATTCCCACAAATAGTAACGGACTTAGAAAAGTCATAACAATAAAAGATTTATTACGCACTTTGGCAATAAATTCTCTTTTTATGATTAAGGATATTATAGACATTTTAGATTGTTAGATTGTTAGCATTTTAGATTACTCGAATTATAAACCTTTTGATTTTCTAAAAATCTAAAAAGTCTAAGGAGGTCTATTGTGTCACTGTTTGTATAAAAATATCATTTACACTTGGTATTTTTTCTACAAAGTGTGTTACTTGACCGCGTTGTGTGAGGATATTCAATAATTCGTTTGGCGTGGCGTTTCCGAGTTGAATCTCCAGTTTTAATTCGTTGTTCAGCGATTTAAAATTAGCCGGTCCCACGGTGAATTTTTGTGTAATAGCATACATCAAACCTTCTACATTATCTGATAAAATACCTACTTCAAAACTATTGGTTTTAAATTGTCTCTTGACATCATCCAGTTTTCCTTCAATCAGTTTATTGGATTTATGAATCAGGGCAATATGATCACATAATTCTTCTACACTTTCCATGCGGTGTGTCGAGAAAATTATGGTAGCTCCCTCTTCTCGCAACGCCAGAATTTCATCTTTGATAATATTGGCATTTACGGGATCAAAACCAGAAAACGGCTCGTCAAAAATCAACAGTTTTGGTTTGTGCAACACACACACCACAAACTGAATTTTCTGTGCCATTCCTTTAGAGAGTTCCTGAATTTTCTTGTTCCACCACCCTTGAATTTCTAATCTGTCAAACCAGTATTCGAGTTGTTTTTTGGCTTCAGCTTTAGAAAGTCCTTTCATTTGAGCCAAATACAAGCATTGTTCCCCCACTTTCATCGTGTTGTACAATCCTCTTTCTTCGGGCAAATACCCTATATATTGAACATGTTTGGGTTGTAATTTTTCACCGTCCAAAATAATTTCACCGCTATCTGGTAATGTAATTTGGTTTATTATTCGGATCAGAGACGTTTTTCCTGCGCCGTTTGGGCCTAAAAGTCCGTAGATACTTCCTTTTGGAACAGTTAATGAAACCTCGTTAAGCGCCACATAATCACCATATTGCTTGACGACTTTATTAACTTCAAGTATGTTACTCATGCTGAATTTTTAATTGTGGTAAAAGTAAATAATTAGTACCGAAATACTTAGAATTGTTTCATAAAAAACCCATCCTTATTTTAACAAGGATGGGGAATGTATTTTTCAGATGAGACGCGATAAGCGACATCTAAACACGTTTTATTATAAAAGCTTAGACGCGATAAATCGCGTCTCTACCGTTTTTTATTATGAAAACATATCTTTTACTTTTTCGAAAAATGATTTATCTGATTTTTCCGGATTTGGAATAAAATTTTCATCCGTGAGATTTTTTTCAAAAAATTGTTTTTGGTCTTTGTTCAGTGTCTTTGGCGTCCAAACATTTACATGTACCAGTAAATCTCCGTTACCATATCCGTTTAAACTCGGAATTCCTTTTCCTTTCAATCTCAAAATTTTCCCGGATTGAATTCCTTCTTCCAGTTTAATTCTCACTTTTCCGTTTATGGCTTCGATATCTTTAGAAATTCCTAATACTGCTTCAGCAAAACTGATGTATAAGTCATAATGTAGATTCTCTCCTTCGCGTTTCAAAAGTTCATGCTCGATTTCTTCGATAGCAACAATTAAATCCCCAGGAATACTATTCCCCGGAGCATCATTTCCTTTATTAGAAACTTTTAACTGCATTCCGTCTACTACACCTGCAGGTATTTTTATTGAAACCGTTTCATCTTCAAGAATCATTCCTTGAGAATCCGCATCTGCTGGTTTTCTATCTAAAATTTGACCCGAACCATTACAAGTAGGACACGTAGAAGCAGATTGCATTCTACCCAAAATTGTATTGGTAACTCGCATTACCTGTCCTTGACCGTTGCAGGTAGAACATGTTTTATAGCTAACGCCTGGTGCTTGAACCTTTCGTTTTACTTTTACTTTTTTCTCCACACCATTGGCAATTTCTTCCAATGTCAATTTTACTTTGATACGAAGGTTGCTTCCTTTTGCACGACGAACTCCGCCGCCTCCACCGCCTCCGAAACCACCAAAACCGCCTCCGAAAATATCACCAAACTGGCTAAAAATGTCATCCATATTCATTCCGCCATGACCACCTCCGCTAAAACCGCCTGAACCATCAAAAGCTTGATGACCGTATTGATCGTATTTGGCTTTTTTCTGAGGATCACTTAGTATTTCGTAAGCCTCGGCTGCTAATTTAAATTTTTCTTCTGCCGATTTGTCTCCAGGATTTTTGTCAGGATGATGTGCTATTGCTTGTTTTCTGTAGCCTTTTTTAATTTCGGCTGCATCAGCATTTTTTGAAATGCCTAATATTTCGTAAAAGTCTTTTTTCATTTTTGATTTTTTATGTCGTACAGATACGATTTATCGCGTCTCTACTACTGCCCTATAACAACTTTTGGAAAACGAATGATCTTATCTCCCAATTTATATCCTTTTTCAAGAACATCGACAATTTTACCTTTCATTTTGTCAGATGGTGCAGGAATTTGAGTTATTGCTTCAGCAAAATCTGCATCAAAAGCATCTCCAGCTTTAACCTCAACTTGTTCTAATCCTTTAGAAACTAATGTGTTTTTTAATTTTTCATGAATAAGCTCTACTCCTTTTAATAGCAGTTCATCTTCAGATTTACTTATTTCCACAATAGCTCTGTCAAAATCATCTAAAACAGGTAACATAGCAAGTAAAACTTCTTGGTTTGCTGTTTTAAACAACTCGATACGCTCTTTAGTAGTTCTTCGTTTGTAATTTTCAAATTCAGCAAATAATCGCAAATACTTATCTTTCTCTTTGGCTAAGTCTTGCGTTAATTGTTCTTCAACACCTAATTCCTCAACAATAAGCTGCTCACCATTCGCATTCTGTTCTAATGTTAGGTCATCTATTTCTTGATCGATTTCTGTATTTTCAGTAGTCATATTACTTGTGTTTTTAAAAAAATTCTTAAACTTCATTTTTTATTCTTTTCTTTGGATTGCAAAAGTACTGCCAAATCTTATAAAATGTCAAATTGTCACCTTACTATTGAAGTACTCTTTGTTTTTAATTAGTTTTAGCACAATATTTTTAATAGATTGTACTGAAATTTTAATATAATTTTAAGACTATATCGATAAAGATTACATAAATTTGTTAATGTTTTTTTGAAGAAAACACAAAAGGTTGCCCACTAAAAAATTATTAATTCATATTACCCTATATTAAAAAAAGCTTCGTTTAATAAAACGAAGCTTTTTTTATACTTTAAATATCACTTATAAAAGCGCCTTTTTTAGACCTTCAAAATCTAGTAAAACCTGCTCTCCTGTCACTAAATTTTTAAGCGAAAAAGAATTAGATTCCATTTCTTGCGCTCCTACAATTACTGCAAAAGAAATACCTCGTTTATCCGCATGTTGAAACTGTTTGGCCACCTTGGCATTATCAGGATACAATTCTACTTTTATTCCGGAAGCCCGTAATTTTTGTATGGCTTGTAATCCATAAAACGCTTCTGTATCACCATAATTAATAAACAACGCTTTAGAAGTTGCCGTTACAGTTTCAGGAAATAAATTTAATTCTTCGATAACCAAATAAATTCGGTCCAATCCAAAAGAAATTCCAACGCCGCTCATGTTTTTGAGTCCGAAAATCCCAGTCAAATCATCGTATCTTCCGCCGCCGCCGATGGATCCCATCGCAACTGATTTTGGCGGAGCCACTTCAAAAATTGCTCCTGTATAATAATTCAAACCTCTTGCCAGCGTCACATCTAAATCTAAAATAGAAGTGTTCAACCCCAATTTCATCACGTTGTCACAAATAAAACGCAACTCCTCAACACCTTTCATTCCTTCACTGGATTCAGCAAGCAAAACTGAAAGCTGGTTTATTTTCTCTGAAATGGTCCCTGTGAAATTAAATAACGGTTGTACCTTTTCAATAGCTTCTTCCGAAATGCCTTTCTCCATCATTTCCTTTTTCACGCCGTCCTCCCCTATTTTATCGAGTTTGTCTAACGCAACTGTGAAATCTATTAATTTATCTGATGCGCCAATTACTTCAGCAATCCCTGATAAAATTTTCCTGTTATTAATTTTTATAGTTACTCCTTCTAAACCCAAAGTCGTAAAAACAGTATCATATAATTGAACTAATTCTACTTCTTGCCACAAGGATTTAGAACCTACCACATCAGCATCACATTGAAAAAATTCTCTAAAACGTCCTTTTTGTGGACGGTCAGCTCTCCATACGGGTTGGATTTGGTATCTTTTGAATGGAAATTCAATTTCGTTTTGATGTTGTACTACATAACGAGCAAACGGAACCGTTAAATCATACCGAAGTGCTTTCTCAGAAATACTTGCTGTTAATTTAGTACTATCTTTATTTTCTAAATGAGTGGCATTGGCTTTCGCTAAATAATCTCCGGAATTTAATATTTTGAAAATCAAACGATCGCCTTCTTCTCCGTATTTTCCCATTAGGGTTTCGGAGTTTTCGAATGAAGGTGTTTCTATAGGTTGGAAACCGAATTTCTCGAAATTACTTTTTATAATCTGAATGATATATTGACGTTTTGCCACCTCAGTTGGTGAGAAATCTCTAGTTCCTTTTGGAATGCTCGGTTTTGATGCCATTTTTTGATTATTGGATTTTTAGATTTTCAGATTTAGGAATTGTTGAAAAACTCCAAATTCTAATTCTTTGCAAATATCTTATTTTTAAAATAAATCTGTTTACAAATTTTCGCATTTTATTACCCGATGCCTAGCCCAGATTACAGCGGAAATAGGGAAGTGAAAAATAATATTGTTTTCTTGCCTGAAAGAGCGACCAAAGGAAGCTCCTTTTAGGCAATTGAAAACAAATTATTTTCAGTGACAGATTCTAGCGGAAAGCTGGAAATAGCTCCTTAAAATAAATTAGAATTTTTGAAAAGAAAATTTGTAACAAAAATTGTATTTTCGTGTCAAACTCGTATGATGCTAAAATTATTCAAAGAAAATATCCGAATTGCCTTTGGTTCTATCAGAACACAATTGTTGCGAACTATACTTACTGTACTGATTATTGCGATTGGAATAACTGCTTTGGTTGGGATTCTGACAGTAGTTTCTGCTCTAGAAAACACAATTTCGACTGATTTTGCTTCGATGGGAGCAAATACTTTTAATATTAACCAATATGAAAACGAAGTCCGAAACCGCGGCGGACAGGAGCGAGAAATTATAAATCCGATTATTTCTTATCCGGAAGCTGTCGCTTTCAAAAACAAATATAAATATCCTTTCACTGAAACTTCACTTTCCTTTACAGCTACATCAGCGGCGGAAGTTAAATTCGGAGCTATTAAAACGGATCCCGAAAATTCAATTGTTGGCGTTGATGAACATTTTATTACCAATTCCGGTTTAGAAACCAGTGCTGGACGAAATTTTACCGGTTTTGACATCGATAACAATGCGTATGTATGCATTGTAGGTTCTGATTTTGAGAAAGGGCTACTGAAAGACGTGAATCCAATTGATAAAGTAATTTCGATTCGTGGTGCCCGATTTAGAGTCATAGGAGTGTTGAAAGAAAAAGGATCAACGTTTGGAAATAGCCAAGATTTACGGGTTTTAATCCCAATTCAAGTCGCTCGTTCACTTTTTACCGCTCCAAATATCAATTATACGATGAGCATCATGGTTTCTAAAAAAGAATTATTGGACCAAGCCATTGATAATGCCACCAGCACGATGCGCAGGGTACGCAAATTAAGTCCTATAAAAGACAATAATTTTGGTGTCGTTCGTAGTGATGATCTTATCAATAGAATCCTTGGAATTACTAAATATCTGGGGCTGGCTTCCTGGCTTATTGGAATAATCACCGTTCTTGGTTCTTCCATCGCTTTGATGAATATCATGATTGTTTCAGTAACCGAACGTACTAGGGAAATTGGGGTTCGAAAAGCATTAGGCGCTAAAAAAACCACGATTGCTTTTCAGTTTTTCATAGAAACCTTACTTATTGGGCAATTAGGCGGATTGGTAGGAATTATTTTTGGAATCCTGATTGGTTTTGGAATTGCTACCGCAATGAGTTTTGTGTTTGTAATTCCGTGGGGCGCTATCATAGCTGCATTTATAACCAGTTTTATTGTAGCTATCGTTTCCGGTTTATATCCCGCTGTAAAAGCAGCCAGACTTGATCCGATTGAAGCATTGCGATATGAGTAAGTGAGTAGTTGGCAGTATTCAGTGGTCAGTCTCTACAACCTAAAAAAAGCAATCTGTGATTCGTTTCAATTTATAAATAATAAATACTAAGAACTGATCACTGAACACTTCCTCTCGTCATTCTGTCATTTCCATAAATATCCTTGCGTAATTCAATAGTTGCAAAGTTCATTTTTTCGAGTAACTCCACCATTTCTTTTCCTAAATATTGATTGATTTCAAAATATAATTGTCCGTTTGGCACAAGATTTTTTTGAGCCAATTCCGCTATTTTTTTATAAAAAATCAAGGCATTATTATCTTCGACAAAAAGAGCCAAATGCGGTTCATTGTCCAAAACATTTTTCTTGATTTCCTCTTTTTCCAGATTCCGAACGTAAGGAGGATTGGAAACGATAATATCAAATTGCTGTTGTAAATCTTCGGTTTCAAGAATATTTTGATTTATAAAAGTAACGTTTACGGCATTGATTTGGGCATTTTTTTTGGCTGTGGCCAACGCTTTTTCAGAAACATCAATGGCAAAAACTTGAGCATTAGAAATATTTTTCGCTAATGAAATAGCAATACAACCGCTTCCTGTTCCAATATCCAGAATTTTTAAACCTTGATTATTACGAGGAGTAGCTGTATCTTTAATAATCCAATCCACCAATTCTTCGGTTTCCGGTCTTGGAATCAAAACGTTTTCATTGACTTCAAAATCCAAACCATAAAAACTGGTTTTACCTAACAGGTATTGTATTGGAATCTCCTGTTGCAATTGTTCCAAAATAGAATTCCAAACCGCAATTTCCTCTTCCGAAAAAGCCAAATCAGGATGCAATGCCAAGTCAATTCTTTTCAACTGCTTTTTTTCTTCTAAAATCAAATAGAAAAAACTCTCGGCTTCACCGGCATCGTAAATTGGAGTAAGCGCGTTAATAAATTGAGTTCTGTATTCTTTTATTTTCATTTTATTAGGGAATCGGTTCTAATGAATTAATGCTGTCAATTCAAAACTTATAATTCTTTCAACATCCAAACTGGACAACTGGTATGACCGGTGCTTCCCATTGGGGAACAAATGTATTCGAAACCTACTTTTTTGTATAACTTTTGGGCATCATGCATAAATGGCATCGTTTCCAAGTAACATTTTTCGAAACCAAAATCCTTCGCACTTTGCAAACAGATAGCCATCATTTTGCTGCCAATTCCAAGACCTCGCGTTTCTGGAAGGAAATACATTTTTTGCAATTCACAAATAGTTTCCGCTTCATTTTCCAAAGGCGCTACTCCGGCAGAACCAATGATTTTCCCATCTTTTTCAACAACATAATAAACAGATTTAGGCTTACAGTATTCCTCAAACATTAAATCCAGATAAGGATCTTCATAAGCGGTTCCTACCTTTGGAATGTTCAATTCATCAAAAACCGTTCGTATCAATTGTGCAACCGCTTGATTGTCTTCTTTTTTTATTTTTCTAATGCTGTAGTCTTCCATTTTTATTCCATTCTAATTTTACCTACAAAAGTAGAAATTGTTTATTGTTATTTTCGAAAGTTTCAAAACTAAATCGCAAACTCAAAAATTACTACTTTTGTAATGTGAAAATACATGAAAAATATATAAAGCGATGCATCGAGTTAGCCAAAAATGGTTTAGGAACAACCTATCCCAATCCTATGGTAGGCAGTGTGATTGTCTATGAAGATAAAATCATTGGCGAAGGCTGGCATAAAAAAGCTGGAGAACCGCACGCCGAAGTAAATGCCGTGAATTCAGTAAAAGATAAATCGCTATTAAAAAAAGCAACTATCTACGTAAGTTTAGAGCCGTGTAGTCATTTTGGAAAAACGCCACCTTGCTGCGATTTAATTATCAAAAATAAAATTCCAAATGTGGTTATTGGTACTATTGATCCAAATATAAAAGTGGCTGGAAACGGAATCAAAAAACTTATTGAAGCCGGAATACAAGTTACCGTTGGTATTCTCGAAGCAGAATGTCACGAACTGAACAAACGTTTTTTTACCTTCCACGAAAAGAAAAGACCGTATATCATTTTGAAATGGGCCGAAACTCTGGATGGTTTTATTGCACCATTAGAAAAAGAGGAAAAAAAACCAGTTTGGATTACCAATGTTTATTCCCGACAATTAGTACACAAATGGCGAACTGAAGAACAAGCAATTTTAGTAGGAACGCAAACCGTTATTGATGACAATCCAAAACTAAACGCGCGGGATTGGTATGGAAACAACCCAATCCGATTGATTATAGATCAAAACAATCGCATTCCAGAGGACAGCCATATCTTTGACAATGAGACTAAGACTATCGTATTTTCTAAATTGAAAACAACAATTAAAAAAGAAAACACTATCTTTGAAGTAATCGATTTTAATCAAAATATAGCAGTCCAAATAATAGAAGTGCTTTACAAGCATCAAATTCAGTCGGTTATTATTGAAGGAGGCAAACAAACCTTACAGACTTTTATTGATGAAAATCTTTGGGATGAAGCAAGAATATTTGTTGGAAACATTCCATTTACTACAGGAACAAAAGCCCCAATACTAGATAAAAAAGCGTTCGAAAAATATTCGATTGGCAATGATGAACTTAAAATTTCTAGAAACCATGATTAATACCATTATATTTGATTTTGGGGATATATTTATCAATTTAGATAAACAAGCCACAATGGATGCCTTAGAAAAATTAGGCTTGTCAGAATGGAATGAAGATTTAGACCTTTTAAACACTCAGTTTGAAACAGGTCAAATTTCACGTGAAAATTTTCTTCTTGGTATTCAGAAACAGGTACCAAATGCTTCAATAAATGAAATCCTAGAGGCTTGGAATGCCATTCTTCTTGATTTTCCATTATATAGACTGGAATTCCTTCAAATGCTTTCCAAAAAATACCGCTTGTTTCTATTGTCCAATACTGATTCTATTCACATAGAAACTTTCGAACAAAAAAACGGGATTTCATTTTACAGTGATTTCTATCAATGTTTTGAAAAAGTTTATTTTTCATTTGAAGTAGAAATGAGAAAACCCAATCCTGAAATTTTTAATTACCTAGCAAACAAGCACGATTTAGCTCCTAAGCGCACTTTATTCATTGACGATAAAAAAGAAAATACTGATGCAGCTCTTGCATTAGGATTCCAAGTTTGGAATTTACAAGTCGGAAAAGAAGATATCGTTGATTTATTTGACAAAAAAATAATTTAGAAAAGTACCTTTTGGAATTTAAAGACACTTACAACACTATTGAATTTCCCTCTTCAGAAGTATTATTCAAAGAAAAAAATAGCAAATTCTTTGGTTACGCCTACCCCATCCAATCAGAAGATGAAGTAAAACTACTAATCGAAATTTTACGAAAACAACATCCTAACGCAGGCCATTTTTGTTATGCTTACCAAATAGGTGCTGATACCATAACTTACAGAGCTAATGACGATGGGGAACCCAGCAACACTGCAGGTACACCTATTTACGGACAAATTCAGTCGTTTTCTGTAACCAATATACTAATTGTGGTGGTTCGAATTTTTGGTGGCGTAAAACTAGGTGTTGGTGGATTAATCTCGGCTTACAAAGCTACTGCCCAAATGGTTCTTGAAACTTGTGAAATAGTCGAAAAAACTATAAATATTCATTATTCAATCACATTCGATTACAAAAACATGAATAAAGTGATGCGGGTAATTAAGGAGAAAAGATTAGAAATTGTGACTCAAGAAATGGAAATAAACGAAGATTCAGGACTTCCGATAGGGAAAATCGAAATAAAAACACGAAAAAAAAATGCCGAAATGGTATTCGACATTTTTAATCTGATGTTTGAAATCGATATAAAACGACTCTGATTTCTATTCGAAATTGCTGTTTTTATAATTTATTCTATCGTTTTTAACAATTCTAAAATATAATCTGGAGGAGCTGTTGGACGACCCGTTTTTAAGGACAGAAAAACCAAAATAAATTGGGCAGTTGTTAATAACTCATCAGACTCATTATAAATAGCGCAATCAAATTCAATCTTAACAGAACTCTGACTTTTGAAAGTGGTATGAACGGTAAGCAACTCATCATAGCGAGCTGATTTTTTATAATTTATATTCATGGAAACAATTGGCAACGCGATACCACTTTCTTCCATACTTTTATACGAAATCCCTTTGTTTCTAAGCCATTCCACTCTTCCTATCTCAAAATAGGGAACATAATTCCCATGATAAACCACTCCCATTTGGTCAGTTTCTGAGTAGCGTACACGAACTTGAATTTGATGATCTTTCATTAATTATGTATTAAAAATTTAAAATTTAAAAAGCTCCTTACGACAATAATTTGTAAAATTATTACCCAATATATTTTTTTTTACAGAAATTTGTTCACATATTTGTTACCCCGAAAAATAATAAAATTTCACACTTTTTTTAGTAAGATAATAATTACCAATAAAAATAATTTAACAGAATATATGAACAAAACTGCTCAATCAGTATGGGAAAACTGTCTGTCTTTCATAAAAGACAACATTCAGGATCAAGCTTACAAAACTTGGTTCGAACCAATCAAATCAGTTGAACTTACCGATAACGCATTATATATTCAAGTTCCAAGTAAATTTTTCTACGAATGGTTAGAAGAACACTATGTGAAATTATTAAAAGTGGCACTTACCAAAGAACTTGGAAAAAACGCAAAGTTACTATATAAAATCAGAATGGAAAACACTTATGGCAACAAACAACCGTTTACGGAACAATTGCCAAGTGCCAATAGAGTACCCATGAAACCGCAAGAAGTCGATGCTCCATTTAAAAACTTAAACCCGGAATTAAAAAATCCTTTTGTGATTCCTGGAATTCGGAATTTAAAAATTGAATCTCAACTTAACGCAAATTATAGTTTTGATAATTTTCTTGAAGGAGATTCTAATAGATTAGCTCGTTCTGCTGGGATGGCTGTTGCCAATAAACCTGGAGGAACTTCATTCAATCCATTGTTAATTTTTGGGGGAGTCGGTCTTGGAAAAACACACTTAGCCCATGCAATTGGTGTGGAAATAAAAGACAAATATCCTGAAAAAACAGTTTTATACATCTCTGCTGAAATTTTCACACAACAATATATAGACTCGGTAAAGAAAAATAACCGAAATGACTTCATACACTTCTATCAATTAATTGATGTTTTAATTATTGATGATGTACAATTCCTTTCTGGAAAATCAGGAACTCAGGATGTATTTTTCCATATTTTCAATTATTTGCACCAAAATGGAAAACAGGTAATCTTAACATCAGATAAGGCACCGGTTGACATGCAAGATATTGAACAACGTTTATTATCTCGTTTCAAATGGGGATTGTCTGCTGAATTGCATCAACCGGATTATGAAACGAGAATTTCTATCCTTAAAAATATATTATATAGAGATGGTGTTGAAATACCTGAAGAAATAATAGAATACGTAGCAAGAAACATCAAATCAAATGTAAGAGAATTGGAAGGAGCTATTATCTCCTTAATTGCACAATCTTCTTTTAATAAAAAAGAAGTTACTTTAGAACTTGCAAAAAGTGTTGTTGAAAAATTTGTAAAAAATGTAAAACGGGAAATTTCCATCGATTACATCCAAAAAATTGTTTCCGATTATTTCCAATTGGATTTAGAAACACTACAATCAAAAACTCGAAAGAGGCATGTTGTACAAGCGAGGCAATTGGCAATGTTTTTTGCTAAAAAATTCACAAAAGCTTCTTTGGCGAACATTGGTTCACAAATTGGAGATAGAGATCACGCTACAGTATTACACGCTTGCAAAACCGTTGACAATTTAGTTGCTACTGACAAACAATTCAAAAAATTTGTTGAAGATATCAATAAAAAATTAACGCTATAAAAGCATCATGTCCATAAAAATTTTAATGGTTTGTTTAGGAAATATTTGTCGGTCTCCCTTGGCCGAGGGTATATTAGCATCAAAACTCCCAAAAAATAAATTTACAGTTGATTCAGCAGGAACAGGTTCATGGCACATTGGTCATTCACCTGATGATCGTTCTATTGCTGTTGCAAAAAAAAATAAAATCACCATTTCAAATCAAAAAGGACGTCAATTCAGCACGAATGATTTTGATGCTTTTGATTACATTTATGTGATGGACAACTCTAATTATAGAGATGTGATTGCGCTTGCCAAAAATCAAGATCATAAAGAGAAAGTACATCTTATTTTGAATGAGTTATTTCCAAATGAAAATGTAGATGTCCCAGATCCTTATTTTGGTTTACCAAATGGATTTGAAATCGTTTACAATATGCTAGATGAAGTTTGTGATGTAATTTCAAAAAAATTAATAGAAAAACATTAATAACCTTTTAGTTTTATCCTAATTAAAAAACCTAATATTTTATCAAAATACACAATATAAAATTTACTTTTGAACCCCAAAACAATCCCAATGCAGCCAAACACCAGTCTAGGAAAACTCTATTTAATACCAACGACAATGGGAGATTGCAACCCTATGGATGTTTTACCTCAAACCATAAAAAGAAGTATTGATTTTATTGATTATTATATCGTTGAAAACGAAAAAACTGCCCGAAAATCCATCAAAGGAGTTAGTCCAGAAAAGAAACAATCAGAGCTGAAACTTTTTGTTTTAAACAAACATACTGAAACCAAAGAACATTTAGATTTTATCAAACCTTTACTAGAAGGGAAAAATGTAGGATTAATGAGTGAGGCAGGCTGTCCCGGTGTAGCTGATCCTGGCGCAGTAATTGTAAAACTGGCACATGAAAAAGGAATACAAGTTATTCCACTCGTGGGGCCTTCCTCTATTCTTTTGGCGATGATGGCTTCTGGAATGAATGGACAAAGTTTTACATTTAATGGGTATTTGCCCATTGAAAAAGGAGAAAAAAAAACGGCTCTAAAAAACTTGGAAAAACTATCTCAAGATAAAAACCAATCCCAACTTTTTATAGAAACACCTTATAGAAATAATAAAATGTTGGAAGATATTTTACAAGCCTTAAATCCTGCAACCTATCTTTGTATCGCAACAGATATAACTTTACCAACAGAATATATCAAAACTATGCGCGCTTCTGACTGGAAAAAAACACAGGTAGATTTACACAATCGTCCTACTATTTTCATCATTCATAAAATGTAACAGTTAATTCTGAATTTAAAACACTTCCGCTTACAATAATTCTTCTAAGATTGTCTCATTCCTTTGTGATGACTGATTAAATAATAAATGAATCTATGAAATGTTACTTGTTGGACGATTACTTTTCATTAGACAAAAAATAACAATTTCCCGCTTTTTATTTATAGCTACAAGTGGATTTTCTTCCTAAAAATAAACACAAAATTTCCACTTATATTAACTTTATTTATAGAAAAAGTTAACTGCATAATTTTCAAAAAAATACTAACTTTACTGGTCCCTAATATAATTTTTTGATTTAATATTCAAAAAATATAGCCACTAATGTTTTGAATTATAATGATTTAAATAAATTAAAAACAAAAAGGGGAAGAAAATGATAAGCCTTAGTAAATTTATTTTAATCATAGTTATTGAATATAATTTTAAAAACTAAATATCATGAAATCATTTATTATTGTTGTGCTTTTTTTAAGCATGACCATTATGTCATATTCGCAAGATATGGATGGAAATATAAGGATGGAAGAATTACCAGGAGTTGTAATTAAAAGTGCTGGAAAAGACTTCTCGATTTATTTACCAGATAAAAATCCGGATAAAAATGTAAGAGCTTTAGAAGAAAAATTTATAGCTTACGATTTGGGGAAAGATTATGAAGGATATGAAAACTATTTAGTAATTATGGAAACCAAAAATGGATCATTGAATGCAACTTATAATGAAAATGGGAAATTGACTCGGGTTGTTGAAAACTATAAAAATGTAAGACTCCCAAATAGTGTAATTTATTCTGTTTATAAAGCTTTTCCTGGGTGGCAAATTGTAAATGACAAATATTTATATACCCAGAAAGAAGGTGATGTCGTTAAAAAAGAATATAATCTCCGAATAAAAAAAGATAACGACGTTCGTAAATTAGTTGTTAATGCAAATGGGGATATTGTGAAAGGAATGTAATTAAAACCACTAAATAAATTAAAGGCTATCATTTGGATAGCTTTTTTATTTTTTAGAGAACTATTTATTTTTTTAAAATTTTAATCTTCAAAAAAACTAAAAATCATTCATAAACCAGTTATATTTATAGAGTAAAAAATGAAATTATTTTATGAGTAAACTTCCACATATCAGCACCAGTATGTTTACAGTAATGTCTAAAATGGCCGCTGAACATAACGCAATTAATCTATCGCAAGGTTTTCCAAACTTTCCTGTTGATGAAAGATTAATAAACATTGTTGCCAAACTTGCCAAAGAAAATGTACACCAATACACCCCAATGTCAGGCTATCCTCCGTTATTATCAAAAATAGTAACACTAGTCAAAAAATCATACGGTAGAACCCTTCAAGCTGATACTGAACTATTAATAACAGCAGGTGCAACCCAAGCTATTTTCACCACAATACTGGCTTTAGTAAAAACTAATGATGAAGTTCTTATTTTAGATCCAAGTTATGATTGTTATGAAGCACCAGTTTTACTTTGCAATGCAAATCCGGTTAGAGTGGCTTTAAATGATGACTATACTCCAAATTGGGAAATTATAGAAAAAGCTTGTACACCAAAAACGAAAATGATTATCATTAACAATCCACATAATCCAACAGGTAAAATTTTAAAGCAATCAGATTTTGAGTCATTGGAAATTCTACTGGGAAAATATCCTGACATTTTAGTTCTTTCTGATGAAGTCTATGAATACATCACTTTCGAACAAAAACATATCTCTGCTCATACTCGAAAAAAACTACTCAATCGTTGCGTGATGATTTCCTCTTTTGGAAAATCGTTCCATGTTACCGGATGGAAAGTAGGCTATTTAGTAGCACCAGAATACCTAATGAAGGAAATCAAAAAAGTGCATCAGTTTTTAGTTTTCAGTGTAAATAGTATATGTCAAGTAGCTATTAGTGACTATTTAAACTTAGTTTCTGTGGATGAAATTGGGAAATTCTATCAAGAAAAACGAGATTATTTTAGACGATTATTAAAAGACAGTCGTTTCAAACTCATGCCTTGTGAAGGAACTTATTTTCAAGTTGCTTCCTATGCTGCTATATCAAATGAAAATGATGTTAATTTTTGCAAAAACCTAATCGTTGAGCATGGTGTGGCTGCTATTCCTATTTCTACTTTTTATGCCGATGGCAAAGACCTGAAATTAATTCGATTTTGTTTTGCCAAAGACAATGCAACGCTCGAAGAAGCCGCTAAAAGATTATGTGCCATTTAAAAGCATTGATTTTTATTTTTTTATTATGCACGCATACTATTTTAATTTTGTTATATTTACAATAAAAAAATATCAAAACATGAGTTATACAGATAAAATGTTACGGGACGATGCCCTAAAAGGCAAAGTGATTGTCGTAACCGGTGGCGGAAGCGGTTTAGGAAAAGCTATGACTAAATATTTCTTAGAATTGGGTGCGCAAGTTGCTATTACCTCCAGAGATTTAGAAAAGCTGAAAAATACAGCTGCAGAATTGGAAATGGAAACAGGCGGAACCTGCCTTCCTATTCAATGCGATGTACGTCATTACGAAGAAGTTGAAAACATGCTGCAAGAAGTTTTGAAAGCCTTTGGTAAAGTTGATGTTTTACTTAATAATGCAGCTGGAAATTTCATTTCACCAACCGAAAGATTATCTGCAAATGCTTTTGATACTGTAATTGATATTGTTTTAAAAGGAACAAAAAACTGTACTCTTGCTTTTGGAAAACATTGGATTGACACCAAACAAAAATCATCTACCATCTTAAATATCGTAACGACTTACGCTTGGACTGGTTCCGCTTATGTGGTGCCAAGTGCTACTGCAAAAGCAGGAGTTTTGGCCATGACACGAAGTCTTGCTGTAGAATGGGCTAAGTACGGGATTCGTTCTAATGCGATTGCTCCAGGACCATTCCCAACTAAAGGCGCTTGGGACCGATTATTGCCCGGTGATTTAGCCGAAAAATTTGATATGGCCAAAAAAGTACCGTTAAAACGTGTGGGAGATCATCAGGAATTAGCCAATTTAGCGGCTTATTTAGTTTCTGATTTTTCAGCCTATGTAAATGGTGAAGTCGTAGTTATTGATGGAGGCGAATGGCTGAAAGGTGCTGGACAATTCAACATTCTCGAAGCTATTCCCGAAGAACTTTGGGATCAGTTGGAAATGATGATTAAAGCAAAGAAGAACAAATAATAGTTTTTTTGAAATAAACCATTAAGAGATTAAGAAAAATTAAGAACTGGAACTTAATTTTTCTTAATCTCTTAATGGTAAAAAAAAAGATTTTTTTTTTTTAATTACTCTCCAAAGCTACTAAAATTTCACTTTTCAGCAATCCACTTCCGCCGCCATAATGCTGTACCACAATTATATTTGGATTTTGTTTTTTGAAAAAAGCACACAAATTAGTTTCACTTTCTTTCTGAATTCCGGAACCCAATAATACCAGTGAAAACTCTTTTTGGCAAAAAATTTCCTTTGCCTCCTCATCATTCATAACACCTACTCCTTTCCAATTTTCATTAGAATTAATGAGTCGGACAACAATTGCTAGAATTTCGATATGCCTTCCTATGTATAGAATATTGGTAGTTTCCATCATTCAACTTTTATAAAATAGCAACCTCAAAGATTCTAATTCTTTGAGATTACCATTCTAATTCTTGTAAAATTATACTTTTATAAATTGCAATTCAATATTCAATCGAACTTCTTCACCTACTAAAACTCCTCCAGTTTCAAGTGCTGAATTCCAATTCAGTCCCCAATCTTTTCTATTGATTTTCCCTTCTAATGAAAAAGCTAATTTTGTATTTCCCCATGGATCTTTCATTAATCCACTAAATTCTGCTGGCAGTTTCACAGATTTTGTCACACCATGCATGGTTAAATATCCAACCAATTCATATTCTCCCTCATTCACTTTAGTAAATGAAGTCGCTGAAAATTTAATTTCGGGAAACTGCGCTGCATCAAAAAAATCAGGACTTAATAAATGCGTATCTCTATCTGTATTTCCGGTAGATATGGAATCGATTGCTCCGGTAAATTCAATTTTTGCATTTTCAAAATCCGTGTCTTCTGATTCAATTGAAGCCTCAAATTTTGAAAATTTCCCTGAAATAGTAGTAAACATCATGTGTTTTACTTTAAAACCAATTTCTGAATGTGTTGGGTCTATTGCCCATTTTGTTGTTGACATAGTAGTATTATTTATTAGTTATTTCTATTGTTTTTTTTTATCCGATTACAATTTCATTGGTACTTCCATCAAAAGGATTTCAGCATCAGCTGAATTTGCAGTGATTGAAATGGTATCAGTATCCCAAATTCCTAAACCGTCACGTTCATTTAGAACAATGTTTCCTATCGTGAAATCACCTTTCAAAACGAAAGCATAAATTCCATTTCCTGGTTTTTTTAATTGATACGAAGTAGAAAAGTCTTTATCAAATTTCCCGATATGAAACCAAGCATCCTGATGCACCCAAACGCCTTCGTCTTCTGGATTTGGGGATAAAATTTGTTGTAATTTATTGTGACGATCCTTCAAGTCCAAAGTAACTTGATCATAACGCGGGGTTACATTTTTTTGATTCGGATAAATCCAAATCTGTAAAAATTTAACCAACTGGTCTTTATTCTTATTGTATTCGCTGTGAAAAATACCAGTACCGGCACTCATAACCTGAATATCTCCCTCTTTGATTACGGTAGTATTTCCCATACTGTCTTGATGTTCTAAATCGCCTTCGATCGGAATAGAAATAATTTCCATATTATCATGTGGATGTTTCCCAAAACCCATTCCTTGACTAACTCTGTCGTCATTCAAAACTCGTAAGACACCAAAATTCGTACGTTCTGGATTGTGATAATTAGCAAAGCTAAAAGTGTGATAGGATTCTAACCAACCGTGATTTGCGTGACCACGAGTATTGGCTTTGTGCAAAACTGAATGAGTAATTACTCCATCTTTTATTTGATCTATATTTTCCATTGTTCTTTTCTTTAGTATTATGGTACAAAGTTGCGTCAAAAAAAAAGCGTATGCATTGAACTAGGACAAGAAATGAAAAATAACCAAAATTTAGAGTTTGGCAATTTTGGTTCTTACTTTGCTTAAAAACTCGGCAGAAATGCCAAGATAGGAAGCAATGTAATGCTGGGCAACACGTTGTGAAAGTGTAGGATAATGTTCGAGAAACTCTAAATACTTCTCGGTAGCTGTTTTAGAAATGGTATTGAATAAGCGATCTTGGGTAACTGCCAGATTGCGTTGCATCAATATTCGGAACGCTCTTTCAAACTTGGGTGCTTTGGCAAATAAAGTCTCTTTTGTTTCAGGACTGAACATAAAAAACTCACAATCTTCCAATGTTTCGATAAACACACGACTCGGTTTATCTTCATAAATACTAAACGAAATATCGCTTATCCAAGCATTTTCAATGGCAAATTGAAGAATAACTTCAAAACCATTGGCATCAATATAGTATTTCCTGACACAACCCTTGATTACAAATGCTTCAAAGTTGCACATTTCACCTTCATGAAGCAGAATCGTTTTTTTAGGAACGGTTTTATATTCCAATAAAGAATTGAAAATTTCAATTTCTTCCGGTTCAAAAGCCACATAACGACTGATATTTCTATTGATCTGTGAGTACAAAATGCTACGATTTTTAGAAAACTAAAGGTATAAAAAAATGCTAATTAATAATGCCAAATAAATATATTAAATTAGCAACATTTCCTCAAAAAACAAAAACCACTCGCAATTAAATTCCTATTTTTGCTTTGATAAATAAATAATACATCTTTTATGCTCATTATAGGAATTGCAGGTGGAACAGGAAGCGGGAAAACAACCGTAGTTCATCAGATTATGAATGAATTACCGGAAACTGAAGTAGGTATTATTTCACAAGACTCATATTACAAAGAAAATCACGGGCTTTCATTTGATGAAAGAGCACTCATCAATTTTGATCATCCTCGGGCTATTGATTTCGAATTATTGGTTACTCACCTTAAAGAACTAAAAGAGGGAAACAACATCAATCAACCCGTTTATTCATTTGTAACGCACAACAGGACTGATGATACCGTTTTTACACATCCCAGAAAAGTGATGATTGTAGAAGGTATTTTAATTTTGGCAAATCCAGAATTAAGAGATTTATTTGATGTAAAAATATATGTTCACGCTGATTCTGACGAACGATTAATACGTCGTATGAGACGCGATATTGCAGAACGTGGTCGCGATATGCACGAAGTCATCAACAGATACCAAACGACATTAAAGCCTATGCATGAGCAATTTATAGAGCCAACAAAAGCATTTGCGGACATTATTATACCAAATGACAAATACAATACCGTAGCCATAGATGTAGTTCGGGCGGTAATAAATCAGAAAATACTATAATTTAGTTGTAATTTTAATCTAATTAATTATTAGGAGCTATTTCCCGCTTTCCGTTACAATCTTTTTATTTTTAAAGAAAAAATAAAAAGGATTTTCACTGTAATCGGGGCTAAAATAATAAAAATGACAAATCCATATAAAGACAAATCTTGGTTTAAATTTTTGAGTAACAAATATGTTTGGGTTTTGTTATTTTTTGCTACTTGGATGATTTTTCTGGACAATTATTCCTATTTCGACCACCGTTTTCTGGACAAACAAATTGACGAATTAGAAGATAATAAAAAATATTACCAAGAGGAAATCAAAAAAGATCAGGAGAACATCAAAGAATTAAAAAATTCCGAACAAATAGAAAAATACGCTCGGGAAAAATACTATATGAAAAAAGATAGCGAAGATATTTATATCATTGAATTCGAAGGTGACACGATTAAAAAATAAAACACCAAGTTCTGGCTCTCTCCCACGAGGGCTGGGGTTAGGAAAACAATAAACAAAATGACTACAAACCTTTTCGATGATTTCAATCCCATTTCTTCCAAACAATGGAAACAAAAAATCCAATTTGAACTCGATGGAGCTGATTATAATGAAACCTTAGTTTGGAACTCCCCCGAAGACATTCAGGTAAAACCATTTTACCATAAAGATGAATTCAAGAACCCTTTTGCGGTTACTACAAAAGCAACTCAATTCAAAATTTGTCAAAACATTTTTGTTTATGATTTTGAAAAATCAATCGAAAGAGCGTTGGATTCGTTAAAACGTGGTGCGGACAGCCTTCGGTTTACCATAGAAAACGAATCGATAGATGTCACAAAACTATTGGAGAAATTACCTTTAGAAAAAGTCACCGTTTACTTCCATTTGAGTTTTATCTCAATCGATTTCGTAAAAAAAATTGATGCGTTTGAAAAGAAAAATAATACGCAAATTTTCTGTAATCTGGATCCAATTGGGCAATTAGCCAAAGATGGAAACTGGTTTGTAACCAAAGAAAAAAGTAATTTTGAAACGCTGAATTTACTTTCGGCAGCAACAACAGCTGTATCCTTAATAAGTATAAACGCCGCTTTGTATCAAAATGCAGGTGCTAACATGGTCCAGCAAATTGCCTATAGTTTAGGCCATGCCAATGAATATTTCAACCGAATTGAATCTATAAACCAACCAATCGTTTTTGAAGTTGCTGTTGGGACAAATTACTTTTTTGAAATTGCAAAACTGCGTGCTTTACGAGTACTTTTTAATCTCATAGCCAAAGAATACAACCATAATCTGGATTGTAATATTATCGTTTCTCCAACAAAACGCAACAAAACATTATACGATTATAACGTAAATATGTTGCGCACTACTACTGAATGTATGTCGGCAATTATTGGCGGGGCTGATGCTATTGCTAATTTACCTTACGATGCGTTGTACCACAAAGACAATGAATTTGGAGACCGAATCGCGAGAAATCAATTATTGATTCTCAAAAATGAAAGTTATTTTGACAAAGTCAACAATCCAGCTGACGGAAGTTATTATATAGAAAGCCTTACCAATCAATTAGCCGAAAAATCGTTGGCTTTATTCAAGGACATAGAGTCTAATGGTGGTTTCCTGAAACAACTTAATGATGGAATCATCAAAAGAAAAATTCAGGAAAGTGCTGATGCAGCTCAAGAATTATTTGACAATGGTAAAGAAATTTTATTGGGAACAAACAAACACCCCAACAAAGCCGATAAAATGAAACACGATTTAGAACTGTTTCCTTTTGTAAAAGTCAAACCCAGAAAAACATTAATTACGCCAATAATCGAAAAACGTTTGGCTGAAAAAATAGAGCAAGAAAGATTGGAGAAAGAAAGCTAAGCGTTTAGTATTCCGTTAAAACATTTACAAAATAGTATAATTCATTCTTAAAAAATGAAAAGAAAAGAGCTACAACATATTCAATTAGAGAGTCAAAAGTCAAAAGTAGGAAGTGACAATTTACTAGCTAATGCATTTCTCACAGCCGAAGGAATAGAACTAAAACCAACCTATTCAGAACAAGATATTGAAAATCTCAAGCATCTTGATTTCGGGGCTGGTTTTGCACCAAATTTACGCGGACCATATGCGACCATGTACGTTCGCAGACCTTGGACCGTGCGTCAATATGCCGGATTTTCTACTGCTGAAGAAAGCAATGCATTTTACAGAAGAAACCTGGCTGCGGGTCAAAAAGGACTTTCGATCGCTTTTGATTTACCGACGCATCGCGGGTATGATTCAGATCACGAACGCGTTGTCGGTGATGTGGGAAAAGCGGGAGTTGCGATTGATTCTGTGGAAGATATGAAAATATTATTCGACCAAATTCCACTGGATGAAATGTCAGTTTCCATGACCATGAATGGTGCCGTTTTACCTATTATGGCCTTCTATATTGTTGCTGCCGAAGAACAAGGTGTAAAACCCGAATTACTTTCGGGAACGATACAAAATGACATTCTGAAAGAGTTCATGGTCCGTAATACCTATATTTATCCGCCAACGCCTTCGATGAAAATCATTGCTGATATTTTTGAATTCACCAGCAAAAAAATGCCAAAATTTAACTCGATTTCTATTTCAGGATATCATATGCAAGAAGCGGGAGCCACTGCAGATATTGAATTAGCTTACACGCTGGCCGATGGATTGGAATACATAAGAACTGGATTAGCAACCGGAATGAAAATTGATGAATTCGCTCCACGATTATCCTTTTTTTGGGCGATAGGAATGAACCATTTTATGGAAATTGCCAAAATGCGAGCCGGAAGAATGATCTGGGCAAAACTGGTAAAACAATTCGAACCAAAAGACGATAAATCATTAGCGTTAAGAACCCATTGTCAAACTTCGGGTTGGAGTTTAACAGAACAAGATCCTTTCAACAATGTGGCTCGAACCTGTATTGAAGCAGCAGCAGCCGCTTTTGGAGGAACACAATCTTTACATACCAATGCTTTGGATGAAGCAATTGCATTGCCAACAGACTTCTCAGCGAGAATAGCCAGAAACACGCAAATTTTTTTACAAGAAGAAACTAAAATCACCAAAACTGTCGATCCTTGGGCAGGAAGTTATTACGTAGAAAGTTTAACGAATGAAATTGCCGAAAATGCTTGGAAACTTATTGAAGAAGTGGAAGAATTGGGCGGAATGACCAAAGCCATTGAATCCGGGATTCCAAAACTTCGAATCGAAGAGGCAGCAGCCAGAAAACAAGCAAGAATAGACAGTGGCCAGGATATTATTGTAGGCGTTAATCAATACCGATTAGAAAAAGAAGATCCTTTACAAATTTTGGATGTGGATAACCAAATGGTTCGCAAACAACAACTGGAACAACTAGACCGAATAAAAGCAACCCGAGATACTGAAAAAGTACAAAACTCTCTAAAAAAATTAATCCTTTGTGCTCAAACTGGGGAAGGTAATTTATTAGAAATTGCCGTTGATGCTGCCAGAAACAGAACAACATTAGGAGAGATTAGCGATGCGCTGGAAACGGTCTTCGGAAGATACAAAGCACAAATTAAATCTTTTAGCGGTGTGTATAGTAAAGAAATAAAAGACGACAAAAGTTTTGAAAAAGCAAAACAAATGGCTGACGCCTTCTCTAAAATAGAAGGACGTCGCCCTCGAATTATGATTGCCAAAATGGGGCAAGACGGGCATGATCGTGGAGCAAAAGTTGTTGCAACAGGTTACGCCGATGTAGGTTTTGATGTTGACATTGGCCCACTCTTTCAGACACCAGCAGAAGCTGCCAAACAAGCAGTAGAAAACGACGTACATATTTTGGGCGTTTCTTCTCTTGCTGCGGGACACAAAACCCTTGTCCCTCAAGTAATTGATGAGCTTAAAAAATACGGTCGAGAAGATATAATGGTGGTGGTTGGCGGAGTAATTCCTGCACAAGATTACCAGTTTTTATTTGATGCTGGTGCAGTTGCCATTTTTGGACCTGGAACAAAAATTAGCGAAGCAGCCATCAAGATATTGGAAATTCTAATGGAAAGTTTCGAATAGAAAAGTTCCTTTTACCTCCAATTCCAAAAAAAACATCAATCGAAAGGTTGGTGTTTTTTTGTTTAAAATCTGACCAATTCCTCAGACTCTAAAAGTGGAAGTCGTGTTTATGTTCAAAAAAAAATGGAATTCTCAACGCCCCATCTTCGATTGAGAGTTATTCTTATTAAAAAAAAGGCAATAGAGCCAGCTCTGAGTTTTTTCACCAAAAGGTTAATAACTATTTATTGCAAAATGCTAACAACGAATTTTATTCTTCAGTAATTTTGATATCAATTACAGAATCCAAACACACAAAGAAGAACTAATAAGAGTATCAAAGCCTTAAAAAAGAAATAAATGTACCGCTTAGACAAAACCTGCAATCTTCCACTCTTCCAAAAAGCAGAATTGATTTATCAATTAGTAGAATGCTTAGTAGCTTCGCTTCCTGATGAGGATACCTATATACAAGACACTAAACACTTAATGCAAGAAGATGCCATGATTATTGCTGCCAAAATTGCTGGTGCAGAAGCTGGTGAGTTGTACAGCATTCGCATGCAAAATGCGGCAATAATTAGAGAACATGCTATGCATTTGTATGTCCAGGTAGGTAGTTTGCGGTTGCATAAAAACTATAAAGAATTAGAATATGTGGCGCTCATTCGCAAAGAGTTAAACAATTTCAGGCTATTGTTCATGGAATGGGTAGGCCGTTTTGACACCAATAACCATATCTGGGACGAATGGGGGCTATTCAATCCTCAAGGAGCCATTCCACCAAGCGAGCAAGATAAAACTAGTGACAATCATTTTGACTTCAATGCTTTTTTTGAAGACGATGAAGACTAATATATTATCTATAAAACCCCTAATGATCATCTAGATAAACTAAATTCATGGATTCTGATACATTTATTTTCTGCCTCGAAGCCGTTGCCGATGTAGAAACTCATACCACTACTGAAGTAGTTAAAAACTTAGAGCAATTAGCCTTCGAACAAGGCATTACAAGTATTTATAAAACATGCGACACTATTGAAGGATTAGAAGAAAGTTTAAATACCTTGTTATATGAGGATCATAATTTTACCGATTATGAGATCATCTACTTAGTCATGCCAGGTGAAGGAAACAACATTTGTCTCAATGACTATTATTATAGCTTAGAAGAAATAGCCGAACTCTTTGAAGGAAAAATGACAGGTAAAATTTTGCATTTCGCAAATGCAAAGGTATTAGACTTAGACGAAGAAGAAGCACAATACTTTTTAGATATTACTGGAGCAAGAGCTGTTTCTGGTTATGGAATGGGATTTAATAAATTAACCAGTAGTTCCCTTGACAAAGTTTTTTTCAGCTTATTTGAAGAACAAGATAATATTGTTGAAATTGTAGAAGAATTATATGAGAAACACTACGCCCTTTGTAAACTGCTCGATTTTAGATTGTATTATTAAAAATTGAATCCCCTCATCGCAAAAGCTAAAATTAATTCAGATAATTAAAAATCTGCTAATTATTCAAATAAATAATAACCCGTTAAGTATAATTATTTTTGACAAGTATACTTAACGGGTTAAATAATAGTATTTACTATTTGTTTTTACATTCTTTTCTTCATAAAACAATCATCATCAAATATTAAAGATTCAGCTACTGTTAAGACAAACAGATTTATTATACAATTATAGAGTAATTTCTTTCTCAAAACTATTTAGTCTTAATGACAATAACTCCTGCAGAAGCTTGTGATCCATAAATAGAAGCATCTGCTCCCTTTAACACACTTATATTTTTCACATTATTAGGTGATATATAATCGATATTCGATACAATCATTCCATCAACAACAAATAATGGTTCCGAAATATTACGAATAGAGCTAACCCCTCTAATAGTTATTTTATTGTCCCTTGAAACTGTAACTCCAGATAAACGACCTCTAATCATATCGTAAATTGTGTTATAAATAATCGCATTTTTATCATTTGGCAAACTAATGCCTTCTGAATTATTAACCTTATACTTTTTATCTACTTCAGAATAACCAATTGAAATTTTATCTCCTTTTTTTGTACGCTCTTTTATGGACTTTTCTGATTCCAGAAACATAAAATTCATGATACTCTCATTGCTATATTTAGAAGATAGCAAACCATATTCATGAGAATAAACATTAATCACGTTAACCTTTTCTCGAAGTTGAACCTCAAAATCTCCATTTTTATTCGTTTCTACATTTGAATAAATGGAATCCAAATATATTTTAGCATTTGCAACGGGTTTATTATTACTATTCATCACTTTTCCTGTTAGCTTATTTTGCGCATAGCCAAAACCAACAAATAGTAACAAAACAAACAATAATGTTTTAGAAATTTTCATAATTTTTTGATTTATAATTTTTTATTAAATATATAAAAAAAGTAAGACTTTCTAATAATTATGATTAACTCCACTAAAAATTCAATTAATTAACAAATAACTTCCTTTTTTTAATAACTGACCAATAGTTACAATCTATACTAAGCATAACAATCACAATTAAGAAATTAAAAAAAAATAAGATTATCCTTTCTTTTTAAAGTTATTTTATGTTTATAATTTAACTAAAACCCAAACTATTTAACCTATTTAACAAGCTAATACTGCTTTTAATCGGTTAAATAATACATTTTATCGATTGTTTTTTTTTAAAACAAAAAAAATATTTTATGTTTGAAAACCCAAATCTAACAAACATGAAAAAAACTACCCTACTCATTCTTTTATTTTCTTTTAGTTTCAACTCTTTATTGTACTCTCAATCTGGGAATAAATCTATAACGAAAGAAAAAGAACCAAACGAAATTTACAAAAAAATTAAAATAAAAAAACCTACTTCTGATTTAATGAATAAATTAGGAGCTGGTGGATTAGATTTAGAATGTGGGTCTCAATTCGATACTAATGGCGATTTACTCATTGAAGTTTCATCACATGAAGAAGCCAAACTAAAAAAAATAACTCCTTTTCAAGTTGTAATTCCCGATTTAGAAGACTACTACTCTAAAAGGGCTGTTAAGAACCTACCTCAAGCTAAATCAAGCTTAAAAATTCTAAAATCTCAAAAATCAACAAATAAAAGTAGTAGTCTAAAAAGCACTACTTATGGAAATATAACACATCGTTTTGAAAATGATGAAATTGATTGGGCAGTTCCAACTAATTATCAATTAGGTAGTTCTTTTGGAGGATGTTTAACTGTCGATGAAACCTATGCACAATTAGACAAAATGCATGCTTTATATCCAAACTTAATTACAATTAAAGCCGATGCATCTCCTTCAAATCAAAAGACGATAGAAAACAGAACCATATACGTGGTGAAAATTTCAAATTCAAATATTACGGGGACAAAACCAGAAACACTTTACACAGGAATGACCCATTCTAGAGAAGTGGTTAGTTTAATGAATCTTACCTACTATATGTGGTATCTTTTAGAAAATTATACAACTGATCCAGATGTAAAAAATCTAGTAGACAATCACGATTTATATTTTATTCCTATAGTAAACCCAGACGGATTAGCTTATAATGAAGCACAATCGCCTTCTGGCGGAGGAATGCAACGTAAAAATCGTAGAGAAACTGGTGCTTGTACTACCTATCTTGACGGTGTAGATTTAAATAGAAATTGGGGAACTTATTGGGGATATGACAATACCGGTTCTTCAAATATTGGATGCGATGACACTTACAGAGGTACTGCAGGATTTTCTGAAGCAGAAACTTCAATTGTAAAAGACTTTTTTTTACTTCATGATTTTAAAACTTCAGTAAATCATCATAGTTATAAAAATGCTGCGCTTCATGGTAGAGCAGCTTACTATTACACAAATAACAATCCCGCTAGTGCAGAAAACAAAACAGGACGAGAAGATGAGTACTACCAATATTCACATGATATGACCCAATACAGTAGATATGCCTATGGTTCTAGCCCAAACATTAGCTATTGGAATAACGGTAACTCAAATGACTGGATGTTGACAGGCTCAGGAAAAAACACTTTAGGTTGGACTCCTGAAAACGGAGCAGCTAATGAATCGACAATTCTAAACAACGGTTTTTGGCCAGACCCTATAAACATAACTGCTATTTCTAAAAGAGCTATGAGAATGAATTTTATAGCAGGTTTTTATAGTGGTGTTTATGCTAAATTTCATGACTTAACTAAATCTGATGTTACGACTACAAATGGTACTTTAAATTTTGGTTTAGAAAGAGTAGGTCAAACTCCTGGTGATTTTACTTTAACAGTAACTCCAATTTCTTCTAACATACTTTCAGTTACAAATCCAACTGTACAAACTGGAATGACAATTTTAGAACAAAGAAATCTTAATGTGAACTATACCTTAAACTCTGGTATAACGAATAAAGAAAAAATTGAATTTGAAGTAACTTTATCAAATGGAAAGTATATAATTTACAAGACAAGATTGGTAAAATACTATACTCCAACCGTTTTATTTTCTTCAACTCCAGACACTAGTAACCTAACTGGCTGGACTGCAAGTCCTACAACTGGAGCATGGGCTGTTACCGCAACTGGAGGGTTTGGAGGAACAAAAGGAATTACAGCAAGTGTAGCTATTCCTTATGTAAATAATATTAATAGTACACTAACACAGACTACAGGAATATCTTTATTAGGAAAGCAGCAAGTTGTAGTACAATTTAATGCTAAATGGGATATAGAAAGAAGTTTTGATTATGTGGAACTTCAAGGTTCTATAGATGGAACAACTTGGATTCCTTTGAAAGGGAAATATACAAAACCTGGAGCTACTGCTGTCACAAATGACTATTCTTCCACCCTAACTACTGCATCAAAAACTACTGCTGATAAAGCATTTCAACCTGATGCAGAGCCATTATTTGACGGAAATAAGATGAATAAATGGGTTCTTGAAGAATTCTTTATTAGCGCATCGGAAAACTCTGGACTATTTAATAAAGCAACTTTAGTTAAATTCCGATTTATATTCAAAACCGATTCTAGCAATCGTAAACATGGATATAATGATACCTTTGATGGCTTTACCTTTGATGATTTTAAGGTAATTGAAATAAAATCATCTTCACCTATTGCTATTTGTAAAGACGTAACTTTATCATTAAACAGTAGTGGTACATTAACCGTTTTACCTGCTGATGTGAATAATGGATCTACTGATGATGTTGCAATTACATCTATTTCGGTTTCACCAAATACATTCAATTGTTCACATCTAAACACGCCACAAGCCGTAACTCTTACCGTAACGGATGCTGATGGTCAAACTGCTACATGCACGTCGAATGTAACAATAAAAGACACAACTCCTCCAGTAGTTCCTACTTTAGCCACTGTAATCAGCCAAAATGATGTAACGTTAACTGCTCCTACAACTACTGATGTATGTGCAGGAACTATTACAGGAACAACAGATACTGTATTTCCTATAACTATGCAAGGTACAACTGTTGTAATTTGGACTTTTAATGATGGAAATGGACAAATTGTAACTGCTAATCAAAATGTTGTTATAGACAATACGGCTCCAACAGCTCCATCTTCATTAGTTGCTGCTGGAACAACTCAAACTGCTACCAATTTATCTTGGACAGCAGCAACTGACGACACTGCGGTAACTGCTTATGATGTGTATCAGGGAACTACTTTGAAAGCTACTGTAACAACTACTTCCTATGCCGTAACTGGATTAACAGCCTCTACCGCCTATACTTTTTCTGTGAAAGCTAAAGATGCTACAGGGAATATCTCAACTGATAGCAATATTTTAAATCTAACAACTTTAGATCCCGTTTTGGACACCACTAGTCCAACAGCCCCTGCAACATTAGTGGCTACCGGAACAACTCAAACCACAACCAATTTATCTTGGACTGCTTCTACAGACGATACAGCTGTAACAGCTTATGATGTGTATCAGGGCGCTACTTTGAAAGCTACAATAACAACTACATCCTATGCCGTAACCGGATTAACAGCTTCAACTGCCTATACTTTTTCTATAAAAGCCAAAGATGCTGCAGGAAACATTTCGACTTCCAGCAACGTTGCAAGCATAACAACATTAGCGCCTATTGCAACTTATTGTACTTCTAAAGGAAATAGTGTTGCCAGTGAAAAAATTGGTAAAGTAGTTTTTGGGACTATCAGCAATACTTCAACAGGTGGAACGGGTTATGAAAACTATACTGCTCTTTCAACAAATGCGACTAAAGGAACAGCATACACTATAACAATAACACCATCTTGGACCTCAACAAAATACAAAGAAGGATATGGTGTTTGGATCGATTATAATGGTGATGGTGATTTTGCAGATACCGGAGAACAAGTATGGACAAAAGCTGCTTCAACAACAACTCCTGTTAGTACAACAATTACTATTCCTACAACAGCGACAATTGGAGCTACCAGAATGAGAGTTTCTATGAAGTACAATGCAATCCCAACTTCTTGCGAAACATTTGCTTCAGGACAAGTGGAAGATTACACCATTAATATTGTTGGTTCTGCAGCTAAAATGATTGAAAGCAATAAAACCATTACAAATGAGATTGTGCTTTACCCTAATCCAACAAAATCAATATTAAATGTAACTTCAATTTCTGAAAATGCCACATTCCAAATTTATAACTTAATAGGTCAAACTATTATGAAAGGTAAATTCTCTGCTAGTTTCATTGATATTTCTGCTCTAAATGAAGGAAATTATATTCTGGAAATTACAGATAAAGAAACAACTACAATAAAGCGATTTATTAAAAAATAATGCCTTACTAATCAAAACTAAAAAGCTATCCTAATCCGATAGCTTTTTTTGTTATTTAAAGAAGTTTCCTACTCTAAAAATAACCCCTATTTTGGATCACATTTTGATAAAAAAAATGATTAAAAATGATTAAAAATCATAAAACATTGAACTTAAACGCCATTATTTGCTTTTTGTCGTTAAAAAGGCATTGCAATTAGAAATAAATATTTTACTTTTGGCCTAATAAATTACTTTTTTTTGATAGTAATTAACTGATAATTAAAAGTAAAGACGTATAATGTTGTACTTGCTCCATTTTCAAAAATTAATACGGTACTAAATATAAATACCACATCAAGATTATATGAATAGAACTATACTTTTCACAAAAAAAATATTTCTGGCTTTAGCTTTTTTATTTATTACTTCCGTTGGCTTTTCTCAATCACCACAAATTTTTAGCTCTACAGGCTCATTTAATACCCCTGCTGGCGTAACATCCGTTCAAGTGGAAGCTTGGGGAGGTGGTGGTGGTGGTGGTGGTACATCATCAAAAAACACTAGTGCTGGTGGCGGGTCTGGTGGAGCATATACTATGAATTCATCGATAATAGTAGTGGGTGGTGCCACTTATACCGTAACAGTAGGAAATGGTGGAGCTGGTGGTACTAGTGGAGGCGGTGGTACAGCTGGAGCTGCATCATGGTTTAAATCAACTTCAACTTTATTAGCAGGTGGTGGACTTCCTGGAGCAGCAGCAAAATCAGGCGGGTCATTAGGTGGAGTAGTATCTAACAATAATATAGGTGGTACAACTAATTTTTTTGGTGGTGCGGGTAGCAATGCAACAAGCTTAGCAAGCGGTGCTGGTGGTGGTGGTGCAGGAACAACTGCCAAGGGTAGTAATGCATCAGGCACTACAGGAGGGACTGGTGGAGCAGCAGGTGGTGGAGCTGGAGCAAATGGGAACTCAACAAATATTGCTGGTACTAGTGGAGCTATTATTGCTGGTGGTGGATCTGGGGCAAGAAGAACAAATATTGGTGGTGGCAATGGTGGTGCCGGAGCAAGAGGTCAAGTAATTGTTACTTGGATATGTCCTACTTATAGCTTAACAACGACAAGTGTAGCAACACCTATTTGTAAAAATTCGACGGCAACAGTTTCAGTTACTTCAACAACAGGCTTACCAACAGGGACTTATACTGTTACTTATAACTTATCTGGAAACAACACTGCTACAAACAACACTGCAACGATGACCGTGACGAGTGCTGGCTCTGGCAGTTTTAGTACTAGTGCTTTAGCAAATTCGGGAACAACAACAATAACTATAAGCAAATTATCCAGTGGCGGAATTTCACCTAATAATTGTAGTACAACTTTAAGCTTGAACAATATAGCTACAGTAACAACTCTTAATGGTGTACCTTCTCAACCTAGCACAATAACAGGTAATACATCCGTTTGTCCTAATACAAGTCAAACCTATAGTGTAACGGCAGTTACTGATGTTGCCTATACTTGGGCTTTACCTTCGGGATGGGTCCAAACAGCTGGTGGAACGACAAATAGCATCACAGTAACCACAGGTAATACAACAGGCAACGTAACCGTTACACCCTTCAATGCTTGTGGAAATGGAACTGCAAGATCATTAAGTGTAACAGTAACTGCTCCATTAGCAAGTGCAGGTACACCGCTCAATGCATTTTGTGTGGGAGGTACATCCGCTGCTCTGGGAGGATCAATTAGTGGTACAGCTACATTAGGAATTTGGTCTGACGGAGGAATTGGAGGAACTTTTACTAACAATTTGGGATCAACACCCGGTACAGCAATTTGGACACCACCAACTTTATATTCTGGAACCGCTACCTTGACACTTACTGCCAGTGGTGGAGTTTGTGGCACTACATCAACAGCTTCAAAAACGCAGTTAGTAGACACTCCTACCGCCATAGCAGGTAATGACCAAACCGTTTACGCATCATTAACTTCCGGATCACTGGAGGGTAATGTTGTAACCTCCGGAACAGGCACTTGGACTAAAATAGCGGGGCCGGGTACGGCGACTTTTAGCAGTGTAAACTCCGAAACATCGAATGCCACTGTGAGCATAATAGGCTTATATACATTTCGATGGACCGTAAGTAATGGTCAATGTACCGCAAGTTTTGATGATATGGATGTAACTTATTCTAGCACCAGCAAACCCGATTACACCTTATTTTATGAGGATTTTGATACTACAAATGGAGGTTGGAGTAATTCAACAACTACCAATGGGTCTTGGTTATGGACTTCTACATTTCCAGCAACTGTAAATGAAATAGGAGAAAACTCTTTTTGGAGAATTGATAATTTTGATGATTATGCAAATAATGCCATAATTGAAATAGAAAGTCCAACTTATAATTTTACTGGATATGAAAATTTATTTTTCAATTTAGATGTTAGATATAATACAGAAGCAAATAGTGATGGAATGCGTATTTTATATTCAGTTAATGGCAGTGCTTATACACAATTAGGTGCTGTGGGATCTGGTACTAACTGGTATAACTCCTCCACAGTAAGCGCTTTAGGGACAAATGGTTGGAGTAATGATAATGCATCCGCAGCATTAGCCTTTACTCCCACTGCTGGAGGCGCAAATCGTTTCCAAAAAGCTACAATACAATTAGCTGATGCTACATTTAAGAATCAATCTAATGTTAAATTCAAAGTACAGTTCAAATCAAATGCTTCGGTTCAGGACAATGGTGTGGCTTTTGATAATTTATCAATAGAAGGAAATGCTACTGTTGCAGTAGTGTCCTCACCTATTGCACCCGCAAAAATAAATCAAAACTTAAGCCTTTGGTTCAAAACCAATGCAGGAATATCAGTTACGGACGGAACTGCACTTACTGCTTGGGATGACCAAGCATACGACACGACAAGAGCGGATCTTATTAATAAAGAAAGTGTTAAAGCAATTGCTTCTAATGCCCCAACTTTCCGTGATAATGCTAGTAGAAACATCAACTTTAATCCAGTAATAGATTTCAATAGTGCAAACAATGATTATATGAACGGTAAAGGAGGATTTTATTCTCAGGATTATTTTGTAGTAGTCTATAGTAATGATATAATCAATACTTCTGTAGGGGCTAGTGGAAGAGAAATCCCTATTGGCGGAAAAAGTGCTACTAGTGGGTTTCATGAAGATCCTACTGGATTAGCTTTCGGAAATGCTACAGGTCGCTATAATGACGAAATTATTGCACACAACATAGGTTCCTATAATCCAAGTGATACTTCACCAGCTCCAGGTGTAGATTCTTATGGTAGAGCTTATGTAGCTACAACAAATACTTATTATGAGCCATTGATTATTAATGTTAAAACAAATGCTACAGGAACAGCAACCGAAATTTATAAAAACGGAATAAAAATAGATAATAAAACGGGAACAACTGGCAGTACTGAAACTGGGACACCATTAAATTTTTATGAATTTAAAAACTTACCTTTTTATTTAGGTACAGGGCGCAGTGGTATCAGTGGCCGAGCAAGTTCTGCTTTGAACGGGAGGTTATCAGAAATTGTTTCCTATAAGGCTCCAAAAACAGTACTAGAGCAACAAAAAATCCAAAGCTATTTAGGCTTAAAATACGGCATAACTTTACATGCAACATCAAGCAGTGTTACGGGTGACACAAGACTAAATGATACAAATTATATTGATTCCGCAGGAACAACTATATGGGATAACTCAACAAATACAGGTTACAATTATGATATTACAGGAATTGGTAGAGATGATGACTCACAATTAAACCAAAAACAATCAAAAAGTGTAAACTCCCATACGAGTACCACTTTTGACGACGATATTACAATAGGGTTGACTGATATTTTATTTACCAATAACCTAAACGCAAATACATTTGGAACCAATAAGACTTTCATGGTTTGGGGGAACAACAATGGAACATTAGCAGCACAAACTCCAGTAACAGTAAATATAAGCTCTGGGATAACGCTACCTGATCCTATAAATACTGATGTAAATTTTGTATCTATAGGGAGAACATGGAAAGTCGTTGAAACAACTGGTAATCCAATTTCTTCTGTGAAAGTATCTATCCCAACAACCATGCTAACCAATACCATTACGCCTCCAGGGGATTATTTAATGTTTATATCAAGTAGTGCAGCATTTGACCCTACAGCTGAATATCGTATCATGACTGTAAATGGAGCCAATTTAGAAACCACCTATGATTTTGTTGGAACGAAATACATCACATTCGGCTATGCACCAGAGCAAACTTTTGAACGTTGCATCAAATTTAACGGTACAACGGATTACTTAGACTCCGGTAAAAATTTAAACCTGAATAGTTCGTTCACTGTTTCTGCTTGGATAAATTATACCACAGCAGGCAGAACTATACTTTCTAAAAGAAATAGTGGATTTACCGAAGGTTATGATTTAAGTATTAATGCTTCCGGAAAAGCAGAAATGAGTTGGTATGTTGGAGCAAGTAAAAAAACAATTACTTCCAGTGTAGTTATTCCAACTGGAAAATGGCATCATGTAGGTGTTAGTTTTGATGGTACTACTGCTAAAATATATATAGATGGCATAAATAAAATAAGCTCAAATCTAGCAGGAATTCCTACAGCAACTTCGCAATACTTTCTTGTTGCAGCAGCAGACGGAGTGAGTACAACCTCTTATTTTAGTGGCTCTATAGATGAAGTTCGAGTTTGGAATGTAGCACTAACTGAAGCTCAGTTTCGTTATGTTATGAATCAAGAAATTTTAAGCAATAGCCTTTTTACTAACGGAACTATTGTTCCTAATACAATAACATTGAATGACATAAGCAGTGTTCCATGGACTAACTTGAGTGTTTATTACCCTATGTCTACCTATACCTATACCAATGCAAAAGATATTTCGAGTAACAACATCACAGCTGCATTAAAAAACTTAAGAACTGTAGATTTACAAACCGCACCATTACCATATGAATCTGAAGTCAGTGGAAATTGGGAAACTATAGGAACTTGGACAAACAGTGGCATACAGGATCTACCAAACAGCACTTCCATTGAAGACCCTACAAAAACTATAGACTGGAATATTGTTAGTGTAAAATTGCCTCATACCATAACCTCTATTGGAAATAAAAAAGTCTTAGGTTTGTTTCTTGAGCCTACAACTAATTTAATAGCCACAACCAGCGGTGGACTACAAACTGATGGAACAAAAATTGAAGTTTCTCATTATTTAAAATTAGATGGAAAAATTGATTTAGTGGGAAGATCACAATTGGTACAAACTGAAGGCAGTGACTTAGATGTAACTAGCGCTGGCTCTATTGAAAAAGACCAACAAGGACAATCAAACAAATTCAATTATAATTATTGGAGTGCTCCTGTAAGTCCTATAAACACAACTGCTAATAATACTAATTACACTGCAGGAGGTGTATTAAAAGATGGAACAAATCCAACTGCTCCAGTAAGCATCAATTGGGTTACCGGTTATGATGGTTCTACAACAACTCCTATCAGTTTAGCAAAATTTTGGATTTATAAATTCGATAATGCCGCAAACCTTTATGCCAATTGGAATCAAATTTTTGAAACTGGAACTATTCCCGTAGGACAAGGATTTACATTAAAAGGAAGTGGAGCTGCTACTGCAACTCAAAACCTAACTTTTACAGGAAAACCAAATAATGGTACTATTACCCGATCAGTAGGAGCCACACAATTATTACTGGTAGGAAATCCATATTCATCTGCATTAGATGCTAATTCTTTTATAACAGATAATAGTGGTTCTATAGATACTACAACACCAACTTCTACTGATGGTGCTTTGTATTTTTGGGAGCATTATACGGGAAACGCCACCCATATTTTAAGTGGATATCAAGGTGGATATGCTGTTCGAAATGCAGCCGCTGGTGTTCCACCAAGTTCAGTAGGAATAGATTTTATTAACACTTCAGGTATTTCCCTTCGGGCAGCCCCAAATCAATATATTCCTGTTGGACAAGCATTCTTCGTTATTGGGAATGCAACGGGAGGTGCAGTCACTTTCAAAAATAGCCAAAGAGCGTTTTTTAAAGAAGATAATGCCGCTTCCCAAACTATGTATCGTATTCCAACAAAACTAAAAGGATTGGACCATTGGACAGATAATAGTGATGATCAAATAGGAAAAGACACCTACAAAAGAGTTCGTTTAGGATTTAACAATTACAATGAAGTTTTTCATAGACAAGCAGTCATTGCCTTTATGGATGACAAGGCAAATAGTGAGATAAACGAAGGATATGATGCCGAGAATATAGACGATGTTGATAACGATATGTATCTAATAAATTCAGATAAAGAGTTAATCATTGAAGGAGAAGGGTATTTTGATGAAGATGCCTCCTACCCTATTGGTGTGCGATCAAATGCTGAAGGAAAAGTTTCTTTCGTTTTAGATGGTTTAGAAAACTTTGATGTAAATCAATCTATTTTTATTTATGATAAATCAGATGACACCTACCATAATCTAAAAGACGCTTTGTATGAAGTAGAACTTCCTGAAGGAAGTATTGATGATCGCTTCTATCTGCGCTTCACTGACAAAACCCTAAGTGTAAAAGATCAAGTCTATGAAAATTCTATCCAACTAGACTATATTCGCTCTACTTCTATTTTGGCTATTATAAATAATTCTAAAGACAATACTGTTAACACCGTATCCCTTTTTAATATACAAGGAAAATCTATTTCTAAATGGGATGTAAAAGATAAAGACCAAACGAATATTAAACTACTTATCCAAAGTATTGCTTCAGGAGTTTATATCGTAAAATTAAAAACTTTGAAAGGAATAATTAGCAAAAAGATTATTATCAAATAATAAATAAAATATCGCTTTATATAAAGACTTCTCAAATTGAGAAGTCTTTTTTTTTTGTTTTTTAATGCTCTAAAATTTAAACGACAAATAGTATTTATTTATAAATCCTTCGAAAAATTAGCTATCAAAATTCCTTTATTGTTTTACAATATTATATAGCTTTTTACCTATTAATTAAATAAAAACATTCCCTTAATCGATTATATTAGCTTTTAGTCTAAAAAATAAAACAAATTATTTAAATTTAGTATCGCAATTTCAATTGTTATTATGAACTGATTTTATTTGAAATAAAAAACATATATCATAATTAATTAAATCGAAGAAATTATGAATAAAATTACTATAAAAAATAAATACATATATTTTACAATCTGTCTGCTTTTTATTACTTTTTGTGGAAATTCACAAACAAGTCAAACCTTTACAACTGTTGGAACTAATACGTTCACAGTACCTCCAGGTATAACAAGTGTTCAGGTAGAAGCTTGGGGCGGAGGCGGAGGCGGAGGCGGAGTTATTGGAAATGGTGGAAAAACAGGAGTCGGAGGAGGTGGAGCTGGAGGTTCATACACTAAAACAACCGGCGTAACTGTAACTTCTGGTGCTTCAATAACAATCACCGTTGGCGCTAGAGGTATCGGGGTGAATAAAGCAAATGGGACAACTGGTGGAACTTCAAGTTTTGGTGCTACAGTAACAGCCTTTGGAGGTTCTGGCGGTAATCTTGGCAATAACTCTTTAGGCGCCGGTGGCGCAGTAACTACTGGAATAACAAGAAATGGTGGAGCTGGAGCAAGTGCTATAGCAGGTGCTAGCGGCGGCGGCGGCGGCGGTGCAGGTAGCACTGGAAATGGCGGAAATGCAAGTGGTAGCACTGCAGGAGTCGGCGGTACAATTGAAGGAGGTAATGGGGCTTCAGGAACAACAAGCACAGTAGATGGAAATCCTGCAACTGCTCTAAGTGGTGCTGGAAGTGGTGGTCGAAGTACTGGAAACCAAGATAGAATCGGTGGGAATGGATTTCGAGGTCAAGTCATTGTCACCTGGACTTGCCCTACTGCATACAACTTAAGTACCACATCTGTTACGACTCCAATATGCGCAAACATTGGCACAAATGTAGCTGTCACTTCATCCGCAGCGGGATTACCTATTGGAACTTACACCGTTACTTATAACTTATCAGGAGGAAATACAGCAACAGGAAATACAGCAAGCATGACGGTTTCAACGGTAGGTTCAGGAAGTTTCACAACCAGTGCATTGCCTAATTCGGGCTCAACTACCATAACAATCACAAATCTGACTAGTGGCGGATCTTCTCCTAATTATTGCAATTCAACTATTACCACAAATAATACGGCAAATGTAACCGTAACAGCTATTCCCACAATTACAGGCACTATGTCTGGATTTACAATAGGCACAGGAACAGTAACTTTAGAAGCAGTGGCATCTGCAGGAACAATTTCTTGGTTTGCTACTAGTCTCGACGGAACTGCTTTAGGGACTGGAACCAGTTTTACTACACCAACTATTACTGCTACAACAACTTATTATGTAGAAACAAATAATGGCTCATGCACTTCTTCATCAAGAACCGCTGTAGTAGCAACTGTGATTACACCACAAGAAATAAATATTCTAGGAAATGCTACTTCAATTGTTGATGGTGACGCAACGCCAAGTGCCACGGATTGGACAAATTTTGGATCAATGGAAACCAGTACTGGAATCATCACAAAAATATATACCATTCAAAATACGGGAAACGCAACCTTAACTATAGGATCTATTACTATTTCTGGAACTAACGCAGCTGATTTCATAGTTGCCACTAGTCCAAGCGCATCAATTGCCGCGGGAGGTAGTTCTACATTTTCTGTTAGCTTCAACCCTGCTACATTGGGTATAAAAACTGCTGCAATATCAATTGTAAACGATGACACTAATGAGAATCCTTATGATTTTTCAATTCAAGGCACCGGAATCCAAACCTTTTTTGACAGTGACGGGGACGGTGTTTATGACAACTTTGACATTGATGATGATAACGACGGTATCTTAGATGCCACTGAGGAGATAAATTGTAACAGCTCAAATGGTCATAAAGTAGATTACAAATTCTTAAATGAAACCTTCGGTTCTGGAGGAAGAACTCCAAACTTTACCGCTGCCTATAATGCAACAACAACATATTGTTATGAAGACGGAATTGTAGGTACTAACACGACAGAATGTCCTTCACAATCAACAAAAACACTAGACGATGGTGAATACACGGTAGTCTCTAAAATAACTGGAACAATAGCTAGCGATCCTGACAATATTCACGGAGATTTAGCTTGGTACAATGGGGAAGATCATACTACAGGCGATACTAATGGAAGGATGGCTGTTTTTAACGCCAGTTTTACACCCGGCACATTTTATGAAACAACTATTACCGGGGTTTTGTCAAATCTACCAATAACCTATAGTTTTTGGGTATTAAACATAATGGCACAATCTACTTTCCCAAGTTCAATTTTGCCTAATGTAACAGTAGAATTTTATGATTTATCAAATAATCTCCTTACCTCTTTCAACACAGGAGACATCGGAAGATGCTCTGGAAGCATTACAGACAATACCTGCACTCAAGGAGTTTGGAAACAATTCACTACTCGTGTCAACTTAGGAAATGTGAATGCCTTTACCATCCGTTTCAAAAACAATGCTCCTGGTGGTGGTGGTAATGACCTTGCATTGGATGATATTCTAATTTCACAAACTTTATGTGATTTAGACAATGATGGCGTTGCTGATATGTTTGACTTGGATGCTGACAATGATGGAATTGAAGATGTTATTGAAGCTGGCTTAGGAAACTTGAGCAATGCCAAAGGAAGAATTGATGTGGCTTGGGTGGATACTAACGGAAATGGACTTATTGACAGTGCCGAATCTACAGCTGCATTACCGGCATTAGACTCTGATGGTGATGGAATCCCAAATTATATCGATTTAGACAGTGACAACGACAGTCTCTTTGATGTGGACGAATCTGGTGCAGGAAATGCAAATGCGGTAACTGGATTCGAAAATGGCGATGGTGATATCAACGGGGACGGAACAGGAGACGGTCCGGAATCAGAAACATTTAGAAGCAAAGACATTAATGGAGATGGAATAGTTGAAGGTTTTGGTGACGGAATATTAGACATTTATGACTATGGTACGGGAGCTACTAACCAATACGGAAATTTAGGACAAGGTACTGCAACTGCAAATCCTGCTACTACCTATCTAAAAGATACCGACGCAGACGGAATCCCCGATTATCTTGATGTAAAATCTAATGGAAGTACATTTGATATTGCCAATACTTTATTAATCTATGATTATAAAACTTTAGATACCACTAACGATGGTATTATTGATGGCACGACTGACATTGATAAAGATGGAATTCTGGATACTTTTGACACCAATACGTCTCAGTGGGGGTCACCAAGGGATTTACACACTAAACTATTTTTAGACTTTGACGGCAGAAATGATTATGGTCAAAGCACATCAATTCTTGGTGGCTTAGCCAATGCATCTCTAATGGCATGGATTGATTTGAATGGTACTTTTTCTACCGATGGTGTTATTGTAGGACAAAATAATTTTCAAATACGAATTACTGCTGCAAAGAAATTGGAAGCAGTAGTAAATGGCACTACGGTAACCTACAATACAGCTTTAAATACATCACAGTGGTATAATGTTGGAGTAATTTATGATGGTGCAAATATAAAGTTATATTTAAATGGTGCTTTAGTGGCAAACCAAGCTAAAACTGGAAGTATAGCAGCAGATGCATCATTACTTACTTTAGGAAGAGATCCAGGTACAGCTACAAAATATTTTAAAGGAAAAATAGATGAAGTAAGAGTGCTTAATATGGCTTTGTCCGAATCACAATTACAAAGAATGGTGTATCAGGAAATTCAAGATACTGGCTCACAAATTAGAGGCACAATAGTTCCTAAAAATGTTGCTACATCTCCTACTTCTTTACCTTTTAGTAATTTACTGCGCTATTACAGAATGGATACCTACAAAGATGATATTATTGATGACTTGACAACAACAGCTATCGATGTTACAGGAACAAAAATATTTAATCATAAAAATATTTATATGCAACAGGCTCCTATGCCTTTTTTAACAGAGCGAACCGGAAACTTTGCAACTGCAGTGAATAGTCCCACAAAAGAAATTAGAGGTAATGATATCATGGAGCAGGATTGGTCTATAGTAAAAGTTCAGCATGATATTACTGAAACGGCTAATACTATTGATTTAGGAATGTTAGTCGATTCCGGAAAAAATATAGTGATGAATAATGATACCAAAATACAAAATGATTGGTACTTAAAATTAGATGGAAAAATAGATTTAGCAGGAATGTCACAGTTAGTTCAAACTATAGAAAGTGATTTAGATGTTACCAGTTCCGGATCAATAGAAAGAGACCAACAGGGACAATCCAATAAGTACAATTATAACTATTGGAGTTCCCCAGTAAGCCCTATAAATGCAACAACTAATAATACCAATTATAGTGTTACTGGTGTTATGAAAGATGGCACTACAACAACTCCTCAAAACATTAACTGGATTGGAGGCTATGACGGAGCTGCTACTACCCCTATTAGTTTAGCACGATACTGGCTTTATAAATTTGACAATTATACTAATGCTTATGCCAATTGGGTTCGCATTTTAGAAACAGATGCATTGCGTGTAGGACAAGGATATACATTAAAAGGAAGCGGTACAGCATCAGGAACCCAAAATTATACTTTTGTTGGAAAACCAAATAATGGTTCCATAGCAACAAATGCTGTTGGTGATGATCAATTATTGTTAACCGGTAACCCCTATCCATCTTCATTAGATGCAGATGCTTTTATAACTGACAATATAAGTTCTTTAGAAACTTTTACAAGTCCGTCTATTGATGGAACGCTATATTTTTGGGAACATTATGCCTCTAATAATACCCATATTTTACGCGACTATCAAGGTGGGTATGCTGCAAGAAACTTAACAGGTGGATTAGCGCCTTCAGCAGCAGGAGTTGATTTTATTAGTCAAGCAGGTACCCCATCAAGAGGTATTCCCAATCGATATATCCCAGTAGGACAAGGCTTTTTTGTAAACGGGAAAGTTGGTTCGGGTGGTACCGTTGTTTTTAGCAATAGTCAAAGAGCCTTTCATAAAGAAAATGAAGCTTTAAATTCGAATGTGATGTATAAAATCATGCCCGTTAAAGGCAACACTTGGAATAACAATAATAATGACCCTGTCATAAATAATACTTATAAAAAAATTCGTTTGGGATTCAATTCGCATAATGATTATCACAGACAAGTGCTTTTAGGATTTATGGATGAAAAAGCTACCAGCAAAATGGATTATGGTTATGATGGTTTAAATATTGACGATTTCCCTAATGATATGTATTTGTTAAATGGAGAAAATCAACTCGTAATTGAAGGGGAAGGTTTTTTTGATCCCAGTGCCTCCTACCCTATTGGCGTAAAAACAGATGCCGAAGGAACCGTAAAATTCATGATTGATGACTTAGAAAACTTTGGCCATGAACAAACTATTTTTATTTATGACAACGATACTGATATGTATCATGATATTCGCAATGAAACATTTGAAATAAACCTTCCTGAAGGGGAAAACAATACCCGTTTTTCACTACGGTTTACTGACAAAACATTGAGCATTGATGAGAAAACTATCAATGATAATGCGATTAAAATTACTCATTTACAAAATGGAAACACACTTGTAATCAACAATCATTTATTAGATACAACTGTTAAAAAAGCGACTCTATTTAATATTATTGGTCAATCAATAAGTACTTGGGACATTAAAAATCAAGATCAAAAAAACATTCAATTACCTATTAAAAAAATAAGTTCTGGTGTATATATTGTAAAAATCCAGACTACAAAAGGAGATTTTAGTAAAAAAATAATTGTACCATAACCTAATAAAATTAATTTCAAAAATATAAAACTGTCTGAAAAGGCAGTTTTTTTTATGTCAAAATCAACCTTAAATAATGGAAAAACGGAAATATCTAAAGTTTATTTCCTGAAAACGAGCAGTTCATCGGATGATAAAATCCTTTCATCGGAAAAAAAATTTTTTTTAAAACAATATCATTCTAAATAGTTAATTTTAAGACATGTAAGCCTTACACATTAAAACAAAAACAAATAAATAGTACTCCGAGCACAACTCTTTTTGTTGCTTTTTGTGTGAAAAAATTATAAAAAATTGCACCAAAAAAAGTAACAGAATCCATTTTTCATTGAAAATAATACCACTACAATAAACATTTTTTTGTTTCTAAAAACAGCATAAGTTTTTCTATACATTTTTATAAAAATATTAATCGTTTGGTTTTAAAATGTAGGTGTCATGAAAAAAAAATACTTATTTATAATTCTATTGTCTCTAAATTCGCTTTGCAGTTTTGGACAAGATTGCATCACAGAAAAAATCATATCTGACCCTACAATATGTTTAGGTGAAAATGCCATAATCACGTTGTTTAATAGTGAGACCGGTATGGATTATCAATTACGAATAGGAACTACAGATATTGGTAGTCCTGTGACTGGCTTAACAGGAACGGACATACCTTTTTCAGTTTCTCCTTCCACTACAACTATTTATAATGTAATTGCATCAAGTGGAGCAATCTGTACTATCACCTATTCTGATGTAGCAACAGTTACTGTTAATCCTTTGCCAATAGTTTCAGCTGGAAGCAACTCTCCACAATGCGCCGGTTCTACATTAAACCTTACTGCATCGGGAGGGATTTCTTATAGCTGGACTGGACCAAATGGCTTTACATCAACATCACAAAATCCATCAATTACTAATGTAACAACTGCTGCTTCGGGAACTTATACAGTGACCGTAACAGATGCAAATAGTTGTTTCAATACAGCAACGGTAGGGGTAACGGTGAATACACTTTTAGTACCATCAGTAAACATTGGAGTAAATCCAGGAAATAATATATGCGCCGGTACTTCTGTTACCTTTACGGCCACTCCTGTTAATGGTGGCACCACTCCTATTTATCAATGGAAGATAAATGGTGTAAACGTAGGAATTAATAGTCCAACGTTTACTACTTCTTCATTAGTAAATACTGATAAAGTGACAGTTGTTCTAACTTCTAATGCTACTTGTCCTTCTCTTACAAAAGTAACCAGCAATGTAATTACGATGACGGTAAATGATATTGTGATACCATCAGTAAGTATTTCCTCATCGGCTACAACGATTTGCCCAGGTAATTCAATAAATTTTTCTGCTATAGCAATAAATGGAGGCAGTACTCCTTCATATCAATGGATGATTAACGGTTTTAATGCTGGTATTAACAGTCCAAATTTTTCTACCTCATCATTCGTTAATGGTGATATAGTTACTGTTGAACTAACATCAAATGCAGCTTGTTCGTCTCCCACTACTGCGATTAGTAATCCTATTACTATTACCGTAAACCCAGCAACGCCAGCAACACCCGCAGCTATCATAGGAACAACTCCTGTATGTCCTGGTGTTACAACTTTAACTTATGACATTACACCAGTCCTTAATGCGACAACCTACACTTGGACGGTTCCAGCAGGATGGTCAATTACTGCAGGTGCAGGAACTAATTCAATTACTGTAACATCAGGAAGTACAGGTCAAAATGGGAATATTAGTGTTACTGCTGGAAATAGTTGCGGAACGAGTGCTACAAGAACTTTGGCTGTAACTGTAAGTCCGGCAACACCAGCAACGCCTGGAGCAATAACAGGTATTGTTAAACAATGTCCCGCGGTTACTGGCCAAATATATAGTATCGCTGTAGTGACTAATGCGACAACTTATAATTGGACAATTCCAACAGGATGGGCTATTACTGCAGGTACAGGAACTAATTCAATTACTGTAACATCAGGTAATACTGGTCAAAATGGAAACATTAGCGTTACAGCTGAAAATAGCTGTGGCACAAGTGCTACAAGAACTTTGGCAGTAACAGTAGCACCAACAACTCCTGCAACTCCTGGATCAATAACAGGTACAGTTACACAATGTCCTGCATTAACAGGGCAGATTTATAGCATCGCTGCAGTTACCAATGCGACAACTTATACTTGGACAGTTCCTATAGGATGGTCAATAACCGCTGGAGCAGGAACTAATTCAATTACTGTAACATCAGGTAACGCGGGTCAAAATGGAACTATTAGTGTCACTGCTGGAAATAGCTGTGGTACAAGTTCAGCAAACACTTTAGCAGTAACTGTAAGTCCCGCAACACCGACAACACCGGGAGCAATAGCCGGTACTTCATCTGCATGTCCTGGAATTACCGGATTAACGTATAGCATTGCTGCAGTAACCAATGCGACAACTTATAATTGGACAGTTCCAACAGGATGGTCAATAACCGCCGGTACAGGAACTAATTCAATAACTGTAACATCAGGAAGTACTGGACAAAATGGAACTATTAGTGTGACTGCTGAAAATAGTTGCGGAACAAGTGCTGCAAAAACCTTGGCAGTAACCGTAAATCCAGCAACACCAGTAACACCGGGAGCAATAACTGGAACGGTTACACAATGTCCTGCATTAACAGGGCAGATTTATAGCATCACTGCAGTAACCAATGCGACAACATATATTTGGACTGTTCCTACGGGATGGTCAATAACTGCTGGCGCAGGAACAAATTCAATTACTGTAACATCAGGTAGTGTGGGTCAAAATGGAAATATTAGCGTTACCGCTGGAAATAGCTGTGGCACAAGTGTAGCCAATTCCTTGGCAGTAACTATAAGTCCAGTGACACCGGCTACACCGGGAGTAATAAGTGGAACTTCACCAGTATGTCCAAGCATTACTGGGTTAACGTATAGCATAACTGCAGTAGCTAATGCAACAACTTATACTTGGACAGTCCCTACAGGATGGTCAATTACAGCAGGTACTAATACAAATTCAATTACTGTAACATCCGGTACTGCCGGTCAAAATGGAAACATTAGCGTTACCGCTGGAAATAGCTGTGGTACAAGTGCTGCAAAAAATTTGGCTGTAACTGTAAGTCAGGGAACACCGGGAACACCGGGAGCAATAAGTGGTTCAACAGAACAGTGTATAAGCAAATCAGGCCTTATTTACAATATAACTGCTGTTCCAAATGCTACTTCTTATACATGGACTTTACCTTCAGGATGGAGTATAACAGCAGGAGTAAATACAAATTCTATTACGGTTTCAACATCAGGAACTGCAGTTGGTGGAAATATTACCGTAACCGCAACCAATTCTTGCGGTACAAGTAGTGCGCAAACTTTCGCCGTAACTGTAAATACTGCTATTCCAGTAACACCAGCGATACCAACTAGCCCACAATCTACATCAGTATGTCCCGTTGTTTCTGGATTACAATACAGTGTTACCGCTGTGGCTAATGCTACAAGTTATACATGGACCTTACCAACAGGCTGGATTATTACTGCTGGATCTGGTACAAATTCCATCACGGTTACTGCATCATCTTCTGCTGTTACTGGTAATATATCAGTAAAAGCAAGTAATGCCTGTGGTTCAAGTGCATCTAGTGCAAATTTACTCGTAACTGTTGGTAATTTTGCTTTTGTGGATGCAGGGGTTGATCAGGTAGTTTGCGCTGCATCACCGGATGTTTCCCTTTCTCCTACAACTGGAGGAGCAACAGGGAACAATAACGTAGTATGGAGTTCTTCTAACGGAGGTTCTTTTTCTCCTAATGCAAATAAATGGAATGCAACTTATACTCCCGGAGCTGCTGCAATAACTGCGGGAACTGTAACATTAACCATTACATCTGATGATCCGTCAGGATCTTGTACAGCAGTAAGCGACCAAATGATAGTAACCATAACACCGATTGCAAGTATCGCTTCTGTTACGGGGATAAGTACTTTATGCAGTTCCGCAACAACAACCTACACAGCGAACTCTGTCGTTCTTAGTGGTGGTATTGGTGCTTGGAGTAGCAGCAATACTGCTGTAGCCACAGTTAACAGTTCAGGAATCGTAACAGGAATCGCAGCAGGTAATTGCAATATTATTTATACTATCACTGGAGGCTGTGGCGGAACTAAAACAGCCTTTCAATCTATCACTATTAACGCAGCACCAACTGTTAATGCTGGAGGACCTAATGTGGTTTGTCAATCTGCAACTCCTGCAGCCATTACATTAGCCGGTGCATCTGTGGGCGGTGGAGCTACAACCGGTGCATGGTCCATAATCTCAGGCGGGGGACTATTAAGCAGCACAGCACAAACTGCAACTCCTGCAACAGTAACTTATACTCCTGCTGCAAACTTTAGCGGAACTGTTACACTTACACTTACCACAAATGCTCCTAGTGCATGTTCTGTTATAAGTGCAACAAGAACTATAACTATAAACGCTGCTCCAACTGTTAATGCCGGAGGACCTGATGTAGTCTGTCAATCTGCAACTCCTTCAGCTATTACATTAGCTGGTTCATCCGTAGGCGGAGGAGCTACAACTGGCGCATGGTCCATAACCTCTGGTGGGGGATTATTAAGCAGCACAGCACAAACTGCAACTCCTGCAACAGTAACTTATACTCCTGCTGCAAACTTTAGTGGTACTGTTACGCTTACACTTACAACAAATACTCCTAGTGCATGTTCTGTTGTTAGTGCAACAAGAACCATAACTATAAACACTGCTCCAACTGTTAATGCAGGAGGACCCGATGTAGTTTGTCAATCTGCAACTCCTGCAGCCATTACATTAGCTGGTTCATCCGTAGGCGGAGGAGCTACAACCGGTGCGTGGTCTATAACCTCTGGCGGGGGATTATTAAGCAGCACAGCACAAACTGCAACTCCTGCAACAGTAACTTATACTCCAGCTGCAAACTTTAGCGGAACTGTTACGCTTACACTGACTACAAATGCTCCTAGTACATGTTCAGTTATTAGTGCAACGAGAACCATAACTATCAACACTGCTCCAACTGTTAATGCAGGAGGACCTGATGTGATTTGTCAATCTGCAACTCCTGCAGCCATTATATTAGCCGGTGCAACTCTAGGCGGAGGAGCTACAACTGGTGCATGGTCTATAACCTCTGGTGGGGGATTATTAAGCAGCACAGCACAAACGGCAACTCCTGCAACAGTAACTTATACTCCTGCAGCAAACTTTAGTGGTACTGTCACTCTTACGCTTACTACAAATGCTCCTAGTGCGTGTTCCCTTGTAAGTGCAACAAGAACTATAACTATAAACGCTGCCCCAACTGTTAATGCCGGAGGACCCGATGTAGTTTGCCAATCTGCAACTCCTGCAGCCATTACATTAGCTGGCGCAACTCTAGGCGGAGGAGCTACAACCGGTATATGGTCCATAACCTCTGGCGGGGGACTATTAAGCAGTACAGCACAAACAGCAACTCCTGCAACAGTAACTTATACTCCAGCTGCAAACTTTAGTGGTACTGTTACGCTTACACTGACTACAAATGCTCCTAGTGCATGTTCTGTTGTAAGTGCAACAAGAACCATAACTATAAATGCTGCTCCAACCGTTAATGCAGGAGGACCCGATGTAGTTTGTCAATCTGCAACTCCTGCAGCCATTACATTAGCTGGAGCAACTCTAGGTGGTGGAGCAACAACTGGCGCATGGTCCATAACCTCTGGCGGGGGACTATTAAGCAGCACAGCACAAACTGCAACTCCCGCAACAGTAACTTATACTCCTGCACCAAACTTTAGCGGTACTGTTACTCTTACGCTTACTACAAATGCTCCTAGTACATGTTCTGTTGTAAGTGCAACAAGAGCTATAACTATAGACTCGGCTCCAACTGTTAATGCTGGTTCTGACTTAACAATTTGTTCAAATACAACTGCTACAATGGCTGGTTCTTTTGGAGGAAGTGCTACTTCAGCCACCTGGAGTACAAGCGGAAGCGGTACATTCAATAACAATACACCAACTGCAATTTACACCCCAAGCGCTGCTGATATTAGTACAGGTATCATTACGCTAACATATACTACTAATGATCCGATTGGTCCATGTCCATCCGTAAACGCAACTATCTTCCTAACGATTAAAAAAGCTGCAGTAATTACAACACAGCCTTCAAACACGAGTATATGTGCCAGTTTCCCTGTAAATTTAAGCGTCGTTGCCATTGGTGATGGATTGACTTATCAATGGTATAAAGGTTCAGCTCCAAGCGGGACACCAGTAGCTAATTCAGCCAATATTTCAGGTGCTCAATCAACAAATCTTCATTTTAATCAGGCAAATTTAACTGATGATGGTTATTATTATGTAATAGTTGGTGGAGCGTCACCATGCGCATCAGTTACCTCTGCTCAAAGAACATTGAACGTAGACCAAGCTATTATTGTATCAACACAACCAGTTTCACAAGCATTATGCACTGGTTCTAATGTCACATTTACTGTTGTTGCTGATGCAAATGGAGATCCTTTGTCTTTTCAATGGAGAAAAAATGGAATAAATATAAGTGGGGCAACTTCTACCACAACATCTTCTACATTAACAATAAATAATAGTACAGCAGCAGATGCAGCAAATTACGATGTCTTGATTTCAGGCCCTATAGGTTATACGTGTTCATCCGTTCAATCTGCTGTTGCAACATTAACTGTTAATCCGCTACCAACAATTAGTGGAACACTAAATGTGTGTGAAAGTTCCACAACTCAATTAAGCGGTTCAGCAGCACCGGCAGCGGTCAATCCTTGGCTATCTTCTAATACTTTAGTAGCTAGTGTAAGCAATAATGGTCTAGTAACTGGCATAACTGCAGGTACGGCGGTAATAACTTATTCCAATAGTAATGGTTGTAAAATAACTGCTACTATCCTTGTTAATCCAACACCAAGTGCTCTAGCCACAAATGCTACACAAACAATTTGCTCAGCTGGTACAATTACCACAATAGCTTTCTCAGGAAATGTAGCTGCTACAACTTATAATTGGACTAGAAATAATACAGTAACCGTAACCGGAATTCCTACTAGTGGAACCGGTGACATTAGCGGAAGCTTGACCAATTCCACTAATGCGCCAGTAACCGTAACTTTTACCATTACACCTACAGCAAATGGATGTCCTGGAACACCAATAACAGCAACGGTTTTAGTAAATCCAACTCCTAATGCAGTTGCAACTCCAGCATTACAAACAATATGTTCAGCCAGTGCAATTACAACAATAGCACTTTCTGGAAGTGTTGCTTCGACTACTTATAATTGGACAAGAAATAATACAGTAGCAGTAACTGGAATAGTAGCTAGCGGAAGTGGAAATATTAGCGGAAGCTTAATCAATTCCACTAATACGCCTATAACAGTAACTTTTAATATTACTCCTACAGCTAATGGATGTCCGGGAACACCAATAACAGCTACAGTTCTCGTGAATCCAACACCAAATGCAGTTGCTACTCCAGCTTCACAAATGATATGTTCAGCCAGTGCAATTACGGCTATAGTTTTATCAGGAAACGTAGCTTCAACTACTTTTAATTGGACTAGAGATAATACAGTTGCAGTAACCGGAATTTTGGCTAGTGGAAGTGGCAACATCAGTGGAACTTTGACAAACACAACTAATGCCGCTGTAACGGTAACTTTTACGATAACTCCTACTTCAAATGGATGTCCGGGATTACCAATAACAGCTACAATCTTGGTAAATCCAACTCCTAATGCAATTCCAACCCAAGCATCACAAACGATATGTTCAGCCAGTGCAATTACAACAATAGCACTTTCTGGAAGTGTTACTGCAAGTACTTTCAATTGGACTAGAAATAATACTGCAACTGTAAACGGTATAGCAGCAAGCGGAAGTGGAAATATTAGCGGAAATTTAACCAATACAACCAATGCTCCAGTAACGGTAACTTTTACGATAACTCCTACTGCTAATGGATGTCCCGGAACACCAATAACAGCAACAGTTCTGGTGAATCCAACACCAAATGTAGTTGCGACTCCAGCGTCACAAACAATATGTTCAGCCAGTGTAATTACGGCTATAGTTTTATCAGGAAACGTAGCTTCAACTACTTTTAATTGGACCAGAGACAATACAGTCGCAGTAACCGGAATTTTGGCTAGTGGAAGTGGCAACATCAGTGGAACTTTGACAAACACAACTAATGCCGCTGTAACGGTGACTTTTACGATAACTCCTACTTCAAATGGATGTCCGGGATTACCAATAACAGCTACAATTGTTGTTGCAGCACCTTCAATAGGTGGTGTAGTTACTTTCTCAAGTGGTGCCAAAACATTTACTGATTGTCATTCTGCAAGTGGAACTGTAGCTTTAAGTGGGCAAATCGGTATTGTTGATAGATGGCAATCTTCAACAGATGGTGGTAACACATGGTCAGATAAAGGAAATGCCGGCAATACAACATATACTTATACCGCCATAACAACAGCTACCCTGTTTAGAGCCGTTGTTAAAAATGGATTATGTGCAATAAGCTATTCTGATACAGCCATTTTATTTATAATTCCAAACATTAAACCAACACCCGTAAGTGCAAGTCCTTCCACAATTTGCGAAGGAGAATCAACAACTTTAATTTCATTAACTAGTTTTTCAAGCAGTCAAGCCCTACAAAATGGAGGCCTTTTCAATACCGCTCAGCCTCCGGGTTGGTATGTAGATGGAGGAAATTTTAACGCCTCTGGTGATAATGGAAAAAATCATACATTTTCAGAAACTAATGGAAATGCAGGTGACGAATATAATTCTGTCGATAAAAAATTTGCCATAGTACGTGGTAATTTAAATTCGATAATGGAGACCCCAATTTTTGATCTAATCGGATTAACAACAGCTAATTTAACATTTGATAGTGCTTATAAATTAAATAATGGAGCATGGGGAAAAGTGGATCTATCCTTTGACGGAGGCCTAACCTATCCGACTAATTTGGCCAATTATTCAGGGAATCAAGCTCCTTATAATGTATTTAACACCGCAATTAGTTTAAATTTAGATGCATACTTAGGATACAATAACTTAAGAATACGATTTAGTTATCATGGAACTGAAGACAGAAATCTTCCTTCAAATGTAGGTAGTTCCTGGGCACTAGATAATATTAAAATTCCTCAAACTCCAGTTCCTGCATTAACATCCGATTGGAAAGATCTTGGAACAGGGGCAATTATAAGCATTGCCAATTCAACAAACGTAACAGTAACACCACCAGTAACCACGACCTATGAAGTAACATCCTATCTTAATGGTTGTCGAAGTTATGGTAGCGAAGGAACGACACTTATTACAGTAACCGTAAATAAAAGACCTACTGCTAATATAGGGGTAAATCAAACTATTTGCTATGATGGGACAGCTAATTTTAATATTACATTAACGGGTAAAGCACCATGGATTATCACTTATAGTAATGGTACGACACCCACTACCGTAACATATAATGGTGCCAGTCCGTATCTATTTAGCGTTTCTAATATCAAAGCAAACTGCACCTATACTGTTACCAATTTAAGTGACGCAAACTGTACAGTAGCATTACCACAAGGACTGATAGGAGCGGCAACAGTAACAGTGCTGACTGGTACTCCGGGTATATGGACTGGTTTAGTGAGCACCGATTGGTTTGATTGTAAAAACTGGGAACAAGGGTTGCCTTCTCTTACAATTGATGCACAAATCCCTACCAATCCGTCAGGAGGTCCAAGAATGCCGGTAATCGATCGAACTTCTCCTTTTGCTTCTTTATATAACTATATCGCAAGTGCCAGAGATATTATTATAGCAAACAGTGCTTCAGTTACCATGGTGAATTACAATAATTCCGAATTACAAATTAGTCGTGACTGGAAAAATAGTGGTGCTTTTATTCCGGGAACAGGAACAGTAACTTTTAATGGCTATACATCAAATCAGATTCAGAATATAAATCTTGGCATAAAAGCCAAAGAGACCTATTATAATTTAACAACTAATAATTCGGGCGGTGCCAAAGGAATAAGTGTAATTGATGGATTTGAATTAACCGTATTGAATAATTTATCGCTCCTAAGCGGAGATTTACGTTTAACTGGTGAAGCGCAACTGATACAAGCTGGAACTGCAACAAACCCAACAGCTGGTACAGGATATCTATTGAGAGACCAACAAGGGCAAAGAAACAGTTTCAATTACAATTACTGGTCGTCCCCTGTTAGTCTAAATAATACTAATTATTCTGTTGGAAGTGTTTTAAGAGATGGTACAGATATAACAAATGTTATAAATCTTTCTAATTTTAATCAAGAAATCATATCCTTTGGTGATGGAGCCTATTTTGCTGATGGTTCTTTATCAAACCCAGTAAAAATAAGTAACAGATGGATCTGGTCCTACAATTCATTAACACCGGATTCTAATACGGATTGGGATAATTATTACCAATGGAACTATATTGGAAGTACCGGAGTGATTAGAAAAGGTGAAGGATTTACAATGAAGGGAACTGATGGAACATCTTCTCTTCTATCAATGCAGAATTATGTCTTTGTTGGCAAGCCAAATTCTGGAACTGTCGCATTAAACATTAGCCTAGATCAAACCTATTTAATAGGGAATCCATATCCATCTTCACTTGATGCTGATGAGTTTATAAAAGACAATTTAAAAGATTGTACTGGTTGTAGAGCAAGTGCAAATATTTTTAGTGGAGCACTCTATTTTTGGGATCATTTCGGTTTAACAAGCAATCACTTTCTGGCGGAATATGTTGGAGGTTATGGAACTTATACCTTAATGGGTGGGTTAGTTGCCATCGCCGATGATCCTTTGAATGTAAATAATGGTTCAACCGGAACAAAAATACCAAAACGTTACATTCCAGTAGCCCAAGGATTCTTTGTAGACGCTTCTTTAGACCCATCATTAGCAGGAACAGCAACTACCGTTCAAGGTGGAACCTTGAATTTTAAAAACAGTCAAAGAGCCTTTATTAGAGAAAGTTCCGGGAATTCAATATTTATGAAACAAAGTGTTCCTAAAAAAATGGCAGTCGAGCAAATTGACCCAAGATCTAAAATCAGATTGAGTTTAGTATCGGCTTTAGGAATAAATCGACAATTATTAGTGGGAGTAGACAGTAATACCACTAATGAATTTGACATTGGTTATGATGCCCCAATGCTAGAGATAGAAGGAGATAACATTTATTGGGAATTTAGTAATAGTAAGTTTGTGATTCAAGGTGTCCCAGATTTTAATGATGACCAAATAATTCCTATAGGGCTTACTATAGCAAATGAAGGCTTGACTACCATCAAAATTGATGCGTTAGAAAACGTACCTGAAACTACTAAAATTTACTTATATGACAATATTTCCGGAAATTATCATGATATGAAAAATAGTGGATTTGCTATTCCGCTTGCTGTTGGTGAATACAATAATCGTTTCTCTTTGCGATTTACTAACAAAACACTTGGTATTGAAGACAATACTATTAATGATGGTATTCTAATCTTATATTCAAACAACTATAAAGTTTTAATTATTCAAAACAAAGTACTTGACACGATGGTTAAGGAAGTCCACCTGTTTAATCTATTAGGACAAGATCTTACAAAATGGGATGTTGAAAATATAGATCAAACCAGAATTCAGATTCCAATCAAGAATCTAAGTTCCGGAGTTTACATAGTAAAACTAAAAACTTCAAAGGGAGATTACAATAAAAAAATTATAATCAAATAAAAAAGTCATATCTAATGCTAAAACTGGCGTAATTAAGCAAACATTAACCATAAATTTAAAATTGATATTAATTATTCTTTTTATATTTGAAGAATTAATTCCAATTAATTTTTGAACAAAACAATAATTACAATTTTAACTTTACAAAAATGAAAAAAATAGGTACCCTTTTAGCAATACTTTTATTTACAATCAGTGCCAGCGCACAAGATGCTAAACCAGTTGCAAAAGAAAAAGCTAAAAAAGAATCTTGTTGTGCAAAAGCAGATTCGAATGAAAAAACAATGACTGCGGCAGAAGTGGAAAAATGCAAAATTAAATGCAAAGCTGAAGGTAAAAAATGCGACGCAAAAATGGCGCAAGCTGAAGGTAAAAAATGTAGTACTACAATGGCCAAAGCCGAAGGAAAAAAATGCTGTGCTAAAAAAGCATAACTTACTTTAAAAATGAAACGCCTCTAAATTTAGAGGCGTTTTTCTTTTTTATAATTCCTATTACACTAATTTACAAGCGTTTTATTTAACTCTTACACTCCATTCAAAATCCATTTCGGATACTTGGACTCCTTTTTCATCTGTTCCAATGGATTTCATCCAAAAGGTTTGCCCTTCTCCACTAGCAATAGTTTCTTGAATGGCTTTTTCTATTAAAGAACCATCTTTACAAGTAAAAGTGATTCTTCCTGTCGCTTTCTTTGTGAAATTTCCTTTGTTGTTAGCCACTAACATCGATATCTTTCTGCCGCTTTTTTGAATTTGATACATAACCAAAGCTCCCGTAGAAAGCTCAGCAGCCATAGCTTGCACAGCAAAATACATAGAATTAAATGGATTTTGGTTAATCCAGCGGTGTTTTACTGAAACTACACATTTATGCTCGTCTATCTCTTTTACACGTACGCCACAGATAAATGCCGATGGTAATTTGAATAATAAAAATTTATTAAGTTTTGATACGGTAAGTTTCATATGTAGCTACTATTTGTTTTTTATAGGAATTATGGTATCGCCATTCTTCATTATCTTTTGTGTCCCGAAGCTTCGGGATTGAATCATCGCGAGTTGATTATTGCTGCTTTTTTTGCTAAAATACAAAAAAATACTATGCATACATATAAAAACATATTGTTAATGTTTTGTTAATATTTGGTACTATGCGAAACAAGATACTGTCTTTTAGCTATAAATTTGCATAAGAAATTACTATATACTTTTAATCATGGAAACAACAACTGAAAAAAACACCGCTACATTTACTCATTTGAGTGCATTAACTCAATATTTTATTCCTTTTGGGAATTACATTTTTCCAATATTGATTTGGTCTTCAAAAAAAGACAAATCAGAATTTGTAGATCATAATGGAAAACAAGTGCTGAATTTTCAATTGAGTTTATTATTGTATTCTTTAGTACTAATTATGATAGCTGTTCCTATCTTTCTAATTACTTTCTTAAAGAATATTCCTTTTGAGGCGCTAATAAATGATCACGATATTATTTTAAGAAATTTTAGTTTTGAGGGTAACATCGGATTGTTAACAGTAGGTTTAGTAGCTGTTTTGATTTTTGGACTTTTGAAAGTGGCTGAATTCTTTTTAATCATTTATGCTTCCATAAAAACATCAAATGGTGAAAAATACAACTACCCAATTACGATTCCGTTTATTAAATAAAAAAGATTACTTCACTTAAAATCTATTTTCATTGGAGTTCAGTGAACTTCGTTTGAAATGGAAAGCAGGAATAAGCTCCAAAAAAAAATCAATCATCAATCAAAAAATGAATAGTTTAATCAACCAAAAATTAAAAAAAAGAAATTATGAACATTGAAAACACAAAAGCCCAGATGCGTAAAGGTGTTCTCGAGTTTTGCATCTTATCCGTATTGAAAGAAAAAGATGCCTACACATCGGAAATATTAGACACTTTGAAGAACGCTAAATTGTTAGTCGTGGAGGGAACCATTTATCCATTACTTACAAGATTGAAAAACGATGGATTACTCAACTACCGTTGGGAAGAATCAACATCAGGACCACCAAGAAAATACTATGGTCTAACCGAAATAGGACAAACTTTTTTAAACGAACTTAGTGGTACTTGGACTGAATTATCTGATGCCGTAAACCTTATAACCAACCAAAAACAATAGTCATGAACAAAACTGTAAATATAAACCTAGGCGGAATGTTCTTTCATATAGATGAAGATGCATACCAAAAATTAACACGATACTTTGATGCTATAAAACGTTCTTTATCGAATTCATCAGGGCACGATGAAATTATAAAAGATATCGAAATGCGTGTTTCGGAATTATTGAACGAGAAACAAAAAAGCGACAAACACGTTGTAGGATTAAAAGATGTAGATGAGGTAATTGCTGTAATGGGACAACCTGAAGATTACATCATTGAAGATGAATTGAAAGGCTCTCAAACATATAGTGACAACACTAATAGAAGATCAAAAAAATTGTACAGAGATAAAGAAAAAGGAATGATTGGCGGTGTTGCTGCAGGATTAGGGCACTATTTTGGAATCGATTCAGTTTGGATTAGAATTGTTCTTCTATTATTAGTTTTTGCTGGATTTGGAACTGGTATTCTTGCTTATATTATCCTTTGGATTGTAACACCAGAAGCCATTACGACTTCAGAAAAACTAGAAATGACTGGAGAACCGGTTAACATTTCGAATATCGAAAAAAAAGTTAGAGAAGAGTTTGAAAGCGTTTCAGGAAAAATAAAAAATGTAGATTACGACAAATATGGTAATCAAATAAAAACGGGCGCCAGCAAAATAGGAAACTCATTTGGTGATTTTATCATGACAGTTTTTAAAGTTTTTGCAAAATTTTTAGGAGTGATTTTGATTATCACCGGAATTGCAACTTTAATTTGTTTACTGATAGCCGTTTTTACTTTAGGTTCTTCTAATTTTATCGATGTGCCTTGGCAAAGTTTTATTGAAGCGGGAAATTTTACTGATTATCCAATATGGTCATTTGGATTATTGATGTTCTTTGCAGTTGGAATTCCGTTCTTTTTCTTGACTCTTTTAGGTTTCAAATTATTGTCTCCTACTATGAAGTCAATAGGAAATATTGCAAAATATACGCTGTTGGCACTTTGGATAATTGCTATAGCAACCCTAATTTCAATTGGAATAAAACAAGCATCTGAAGTGGCATACGAAGGAAAAACAGTTCAAAAAGAAACTATTAATCTAATGCCAACTGACACTTTATATGTAAAATTCAGATACAATGATTATTACACAAAAAGTATTAATGACAGAGAAAACTTCAAGTTTGTACAGGATTCTGCAAATGCTCAATTAATTTATTCCAATAATGTGAGATTCCAAATTTTACATACTGATGAGAAATTACCATTCATTCAGATTGAGAAAATGGCAAGAGGAAAATCATTTCAAGACGCTAAACTAAGAGCTGAAAAAATAAAGTATGCTATTAAAATTGAAGGAAATCATGTTATTCTTGACAATTATTTATTGACTGAAGTGAGTAATAAATTTCGTGATCAGGAAGTGGAAATCTTCTTATACTTACCTGAAGGAACTTTATTGAAACCAGATTCATCGGTTCAGGATTACGACAGGTCCGATGATTCATTCTTCAACTTACATTACAGTTCTGACAACTACATTTATAAAGTAGAAAACTCACAAATAAAATGTTTGAATTGTCCTGCTGATGAAAATGAATATGATGACGTAGATAATGATACGGACAATGACAGCAGTCAAACATCTGTTACAATCAACAAAGAAGGAGTTTCAGTAAAAAATGACACTATCATTAACTCAAAAAACAACATTCAAGAATTAAAAATTAATAAAGACGGCATTATCATTAAAACCAAATAGCCATGATAAAAATCATCACATTAATCACAAAATTCATTATTGTCACTTTAACTGCCTTATTATTTGCATCATGTAATCATATGATAAACATGAAATCAATAGAAGGAAGTGGCCATGTGACAACCGAAAAACGAATTGTACAAGGCGATTTTAAAAGTGTTGAAGTCAGCAATGCCATAGAGCTTGTCATTGAACAATCAGACAAAACAGAAATTATTGTTGAAGCAGATGACAATTTGCAGAAAGAAATCACCACCAAAGTGGAAAACGGTGTTCTTATTATTGCTTGTGATTTCAATTCTTTCAACAATATAAAATCAAAAAAAGTAACGGTAAAAATGCCTGTTATTGATCGACTAGAGGCTTCCAGTGCAGCTACAATCAAAAGTAGCAATACATTGAAAGGGGAAAACATTAAACTGGAATCCTCAAGCGCGGCCTCAATAGATGTAAATATTGAATCCGATGCTATTTTTGGCGAAGCCAGTAGCGGCAGCACTATTAACATAAATGGGAAAGCACTTAAACTTGATACTGAAGCATCAAGCGGCAGTACAATAGATGCCAAAGATTTATTGGCAAATGAAATCAGTGTTGAGGCTTCAAGTGGCGCATCTGTCCATGTTCATCCAATTGTTAGCCTGAATGCACAAGCATCTAGCGGAGCGTCCGTAAGTTATAATACAGTTCCTAAATCAATTCAAAAAGAAGCAAATTCCGGAGGAAGCATTCATCAGGAATAATAAAACTATTTACTTTAAAAATAAGATCAATCATCCATCAAAAGTGGATGATTTTTTTATATTTGTATACATCCTAATCCAAATGAAATGAAAAAATATACTGCTATACTCCTACTCCTTTTAACAACCACATTGACATTGGCTCAAAAAAAAGATAAAACAAAAGGATCAAAAACGGTAACCATTGAACAAAAGGAAGTTGGCAATTTTGAAGCGTTAGAAGTTGAAGACAATCTCGAAGTTCATTTAGAAAGAGGAGAAAAAACGGAACTTAAAATTGAAGCAGATGACAATTTACATGATATTATTTCATTCGATTTAAGAGACAAAACACTTCGTATTTATACCACTAAAGAAGCCGTAAATTATAAAAAACTAATTGTAAGGGTTACTTATACTAAAGATTTAAATTTGATAACTTCAAAAAATGAATCGACTATAAATGCAATACAAGAAATTCAACTAGACAATTTAACATTTAAAGCCCATGATTTTTCCCAACTTTATTTGAATGTCAATGCTAAAAATTTCATATTACAAGCGGATGATAAATCAAAGACCGAACTGAATTTAAAATCAGAAAGCGCAATTGTTGAATTAAGTAAAAATTCTTCTTTAAAAGCATTAGTTACTGCTATTGATTTGAAAGTTGATATGTACCAAAAATCAAATGCAACTATTGAAGGTGATGCAACCAATGCAATTATCCGATTGGATAATAATTCAAACTTAACAGGGAATAAACTAATTCTAAAAAATGCCGATGTCACCACCGAAAGCTATTCCAATTGCAGTTTAAACGCAACAACAGCAGTAATTATTGATGCTGCTAATAAATCAGAAATTCAACTTTTAGGAACTCCAAAAATTGAAATCAGGAAATTTATCGATGAGGCTAAATTGATAAAAAAACTAAAATAAAAAATCTTCCCCAACCCCTCCGAAGGAGGGGAGCAAAACTTGGACTAAATAATTTATCTCCTAACCAACAAAAAGTCCCACTTACTAAGGCAAATGGGACTTTTTCATTTTGAAAAGTTAGCAAGATTAAAAAAATCTAATTGACTTTATTCTTTAGAAGCTAAATATCTTTCGGCATCCAGAGCAGCCATACAACCTGTTCCAGCAGCAGTAATTGCCTGACGGTATAAATGATCTGCGGCATCACCGGCTACGAAAACTCCATCAACATTCGTTTTTGAAGTCCCAGGAGTATTGATAATGTATCCTGTTTCGTCTAAAGTAATATAGTCTTTAAAAATATCTGTATTTGGTTTATGACCAATAGCGACAAAGAAACCGGTAGCTTCAATATCAAAAATGGCACCTGTCGTTTTATTTAAAGCTTTTACCCCTTCAACAACTTGTTCGTCACCTAATACTTCAACAGTATCGTGATTCATTAATATAGTTATGTTCTCTGTTTTACGAACGCGTTCTTCCATGATTTTAGAAGCCCTGAATTTTTCACTTCGCACCAACATGGTTACTTTTTTACAAAGTTTTGACAAATAATGTGCTTCTTCACAAGCTGAATCTCCAGCTCCAACAATTACTACTTCTTGGTTTCTATAGAAAAAACCGTCACAAACAGCACAGGCAGAAACGCCACCACCCATTTTTAAATAATGTTGTTCTGAAGGCAACCCTAAATATTTAGCAGACGCTCCGGTTGAAATAATTACGGTTTCACAATGCAATTCTTTAGTGTCATTGATCCAAACTTTATGAATATCTCCTGAAAAATCTACTTTAGTAGCCCAACCATCACGCACATCAGTACCAAAACGTTGTGCTTGCGCTTGTAATTGAACCATCATTTCAGGTCCTGTAACTCCATCAACATAACCAGGAAAGTTCTCTACTTCATTGGTTGTTGTCAATTGGCCTCCAGGTTGGATTCCTTGGTATAAAACTGGATTCATATTAGCTCTGGCGGCATAAATCGCTGCAGTATAACCTGCTGGACCAGAACCTATAATAAGACATTTAATTTTTTCTATTGTATCAGACATAGTACGATTATATTATAATTTTTAACAGGACAAAAATAAGTTATAATTGCTGTATTATAGAAGCTGAATAATCAGTTTTTGTTATTCTATAATAAAAAAATCCCTTCTGTTGAGACAGAAAGGATTTTTAGTCGGGGTGGCAGGATTCGAACCTGCGGCCTCCTGCTCCCAAAGCAGGCGCGATAACCGAGCTACGCTACACCCCGAAAGCGGGTGCAAATATACAACTATTTTTTGCTTCTCCAAAACTATTTTGAAAATAAGAAATAAATTTATTTGGTGCAAAAATAGTTCGAAAACCTAAAAGAAATGGACAACACAAAACAGCATTAAACCCTAACTCTCCTAGCCCAGATGGCAGTAAAAAGCTTCGCCGAACAACCCCCTATTTTTTCTTGACATAAAAGAGCGACCAAAGTAAGCTCCTTTTATGGCTTCCGAAAAAACGTAGGAGTAGGCTACAGTCCCGAAGTAACGGGATTGAAATGAACAGCTGAAATAGCTCCAGAAAATCATATTCGTTTTAAAAAATTATAATCTGTCAAATAACGACTAATCAAGCTTTAACAAATGTTAACAAAATAGATTTTTAGAAACCATAAATAATTGTATTTTTACGGTTCAAAATTTAGAAAAATAAATGGGCAAAATCATCGCGATTGCTAATCAAAAAGGTGGAGTTGGAAAGACTACAACGTCAGTAAATCTTGCAGCTTCATTGGGGGTTTTAGAAAAGAAAGTATTACTTATTGATGCTGATCCACAAGCGAATGCATCTTCTGGATTGGGTATTGATGTTGAATCTGTTGAAATAGGTACCTATCAAATTCTGGAACATAGTCATACTCCGAAAGAGGCCATCATACAATGTTCTGCTCCAAATGTGGATGTAATTCCGTCACATATTGATCTTGTTGCCATTGAAATCGAATTAGTAGATAAAGAAAATAGGGAATATATGCTTAAAAAAGCATTGGAAAGTGTCAAAGATGATTACGATTTTATCATCATCGATTGTGCACCATCGCTGGGATTGCTTACCTTAAATGCTTTGACTGCTGCTGATTCTGTAATTATTCCTATTCAATGTGAGTATTTTGCACTAGAAGGTTTAGGGAAATTATTGAATACGATAAAAAGCATCCAAAAAATTCACAATCCGGATTTAGACATCGAAGGCTTATTATTGACCATGTTTGACTCGAGATTGCGTTTATCTAACCAAGTAGTTGAAGAGGTTCAAAAACATTTCAACGACATGGTTTTTGATACCATTATTCAAAGAAATGTAAAACTGAGCGAAGCGCCAAGCTTTGGAGAAAGTATAATAAACTACGATGCCACAAGCAAAGGAGCTACTAATTACTTGCACCTTGCTCAAGAAGTTATAAAGAAAAACAGTAAATAGTTTTATGGCAAAAGCACTAAAAAAACAAGCCTTAGGAAGAGGATTATCCGCATTGTTAAAAGATCCGGAAAACGATATAAAATCCGTAAACGATAAAAATGCCGATAAAGTTGTAGGAAATATTATTGAGCTTGAAATTGATGCGATTGAAATAAATCCGTTTCAGCCCAGAAGTAATTTCAATGAGGAATCATTGAGAGAACTAGCCACTTCTATCAAAGAATTAGGCGTTATTCAGCCCATTACCGTACGTAAATTAGACTTCAATAAATACCAATTGATTTCGGGTGAGCGCCGTCTTCGTGCGTCAACTCTTGTGGGATTGACTACCGTTCCTGCTTACATTCGTATTGCAAATGATAATGAATCGCTGGTTATGGCATTGGTTGAAAATATTCAGCGTCATGACTTAGATCCAATTGAGATTGCACTTTCGTACCAACGTTTGATCGATGAAATTCAGCTGACTCAAGAACAGATGAGTGAACGTGTAGGAAAAAAACGTTCTACAATTGCTAATTACTTGAGACTTTTAAAACTGGATCCAATAATCCAAACCGGAATTCGTGATGGTTTTATCAGTATGGGGCATGGTCGTGCAATAATCAACATTGAAGACCAAGATATTCAAACTGATATTTATCAAAAAATCGTTAGTCAAAACCTTTCGGTTCGCGACACGGAAGCTTTGGTAAAAAATTATCAGGAAAGTTTAAAACCTAAACCTGCAGGAAAACCTAAAGCGGCTTCGTTTGAAATTGCAGATGCTCACAAAAGTACTTTTACAAATTATTTTGGTACCAAAGTAGATGTGAAAGTAGCCGGAAACGGTAAAGGAAAAATTACTATCCCATTTCATTCGGAGGAAGACTTCAACAGAATTATCAAACTAATAAACGAGTAGTGCATAAAATCATTTTCATAGGTCTATTCCTTTTTATAACAGGAAACACTACTGTTTTTGCACAAACGAAAACCGATGCTGTTTTGGTGGCGAAAGACACTTTGAAATCGAATGATATAGATCCTTTAACCCCTGCAAAAGCAGCATTTTATTCGGCTGTCTTACCAGGATTGGGACAAGCTTACAACAAAAAATACTGGAAAATACCGCTCGTTTACGGAGCTATTGGAACCAGTTTGTATTTTTATATTGATAATAATAAAAAATACCATCAATATAGAGATGCTTATAAAAGAAGATTAGAAGGTTACACGGATGACAATTATGCTTATCTGGACAAAACCAGATTGATTGCCGGTCAAAAATTCTATCAAAGAAATAGGGATTTGTCTGCTTTAGTCACTTTGGCATTTTATGCATTGAATATTGTGGATGCTAATGTGGATGCTGCATTAATACAATTTAATGTTGATGAAAACTTATCCGTAAGACCAATTATTTATCCAAATGATGTAACATTCAAAACAAACTTCGGACTAACTCTTAATTATAATTTTTAACTACAAGACAAACAACCTGTCAGGTTATTGATTATTTAAATTTTAAAAAATTAAAACAAATGAAAATTGCGCTTTTAGGATACGGAAAAATGGGTCAGGTAATAGAAAGAATTGCTCTTGAAAGAGGTCATGAAATCGTTTTGAAAAAAGATGAATTCAATACTTATGATGGGCTTTCAAATGCTGATGTAGCGATCGATTTCAGTGTTCCAACTGCCGCAGTTAGCAATATTTCCAGTTGTTTTCATGCCAATGTACCTGTGATTTCAGGAACTACGGGCTGGCTGGAACATTATGATGAAATGCTCGCACTATGCGCAGCAAAAAACGGAGCCTTTATTTCCAGTTCAAACTTTAGCCTAGGCGTAAATATTTTCTTTGAGCTCAATGAATATTTGGCAAAAATCATGTCAAAATTCGACAGCTACACAGTAGAAATGGAAGAAATTCATCATACTCAAAAACTGGATGCACCAAGTGGAACTGCAATTTCATTAGCAAAAGGAGTTATCGAAAATAGTTCATACACCAATTGGACATTAGAAAATCCTGAACCAAATCAAATTCATATCGAAACCAAAAGAATTGGTACTGTTCCCGGGACTCATACGGTAACGTACAATTCATCTGTAGATGCTATAGAGATAAAACATACGGCACACAATCGTGAAGGTTTTGCTCTTGGTGCAGTGATTGCAGCCGAATGGATTGTGGGTAAACAAGGCGTTTTCACAATGAAAGACGTATTAGATTTAGATAAAATTCAATAGACGAATTAGATAATAAATTTTAATTCATCTAATAAACGATTAACAAAATAACATTATTATGACACTATATCAATGGTTTGTGTTTTTTCTTCTGGTTCAGATTATTCACTTTTTAGGAACTTGGAAGTTATATGAAGCTGCTGGCAGAAAACGTTGGGAAGCTGCTATTCCAGTATATAATGCCATCGTGTTAATGAAAATAATAGGTCGCCCTACTTGGTGGACTATTTTACTTTTTATACCTATCATTAACCTTATAATGTTTCCTGTAATTTGGGTTGAAACTTTAAGAAGCTTTGGAAAAAGAACTTCTTTAAATACCTTTTTAGGCATAATTACTTTTGGTTTTTATATCTATTATATTAATTACACGCATAAATTAGATTACGTAACCGACAGAAGTTTACAGCCTGTAAATAAAACGGCAGATACCATTAGCTCGTTACTTTTTGCAATTATTGTAGCTACTTTAGTGCATACATATTTTATTCAACCGTATACCATTCCTACATCATCACTGGAGAAATCATTGTTAATTGGTGACTTTTTATTTGTGAGTAAAATGAATTATGGAGCAAGAGTCCCTATGACCACTGTGGCTTTGCCAATGGTTCACGATTCAATTCCTTTGACTAAAAGTAAATCGTATCTAAGTTGGCCACAATTACCTTATTTCAGATTACCTGGCATTCAAAATATAAACCGAACAGATATTGTAGTTTTCAACTGGCCGGTCGATACCGTTTATAAATTTTTTGACACATCAAAAAGAAGAGCATATAAGCCCGTTGATAAAAAATCGAATTACGTAAAAAGATGTGTTGGTATTCCCGGTGACAGTTTGTCTATAAAAGACGGCATCGTTTACATCAATGGTACAATATTACAATTACCGGAAAGAGCAAAACCTCAGTTTTCGTATGCAGTAGCATTGGACAAAAAAACACCAATCGATTTCGAATCTCTATTAAAAGAATTAGATGTTACGGATGATGCAGGCTTTAAAAGTGATTTAAGAGACACATTATTCTTAAAAGCACTTACTGCTGCCGGAGCGGAAAGGTTAAAAAATGTTCCCGGAGTGGTATCTGTTACCAGACAAATTTCAAAAGGTGTTGAAGATGGGATATTCCCTCATATCAACAAATGGAACCGTGACAATTTTGGTCCGATTTATATTCCTCAAAAAGGGAAAACTGTTGCATTGACCACCGAAACGCTACCATTTTACAGAATGATTATCTCTGAATATGAGAAAAAAGATTTAAAAGTTAATGGAAGCGAAATTAGAATTGATGGTAAAGTAGTTAATAATTATACTTTCGACCAAAATTACTATTGGATGATGGGAGACAACCGTCATAACTCTGAAGACAGCCGTTATTGGGGTTATGTTCCTGAAGATCACATCGTAGGAAAACCAATTTTCATATGGCTAAGTATTGACCCACATGGAAAAGGATTAAATAAAATTCGTTGGGATAGAGTTTTCACAACTGTTAGCGGTGAAGGCCAACCGCAATCATATTTTAAAATTTTCCTACTTGCTTTAGTTGCCTTCTTTATTGGAGAATATTTTTGGAAAAAAAGAAAAGAGAAAAAGGACCTCTAACTAAAACTCAAATCTAAAAAACTTTAAACTATAAACAAATATCATGACACTAAATCAGTGGTTTCTTTTTTTTCTAATCATTCAGGTCGTTCACTTTTTAGGGACTTGGAAACTATACGAAAGCGCAGGTAGAAAAAGATGGGAAGCAGTCATTCCAGTTTATAATGCTATAGTTTTAATGAAAATAATAGGCCGTCCCACTTGGTGGACGGTTTTACTTTTTATTCCGATTATAAATCTCATTATGTTCCCTGTAATTTGGGTTGAAACACTGAGAAGTTTTGGAAAAAAATCTTATTTAGATACTTTTTTAGGCATAATAACTTTTGGATTCTATATCTATTATATCAACTATACTCAAAAGTTAGATTATAAAGCTGACAGGAGCTTACATCCTGAAAACAAAACAGCAGATACCATTAGCTCTTTACTTTTTGCTATCATTGTTGCTACTTTGGTTCATACTTATCTTATACAGCCATTTACGATTCCGTCTTCTTCATTAGAAAAAACATTATACATTGGCGATTATTTATTTGTGAGTAAATTAAATTTTGGAGCAAGAACTCCTATGACTACAATTGCGCTACCTATGGTTCATGATTCAATCCCCTTTTTAGGAGTTAAGTCATACCTATTCAATGATGATATTACAAAAAAGGAAACTTCGATTTTGAACAAGTTTCAATTACCATATTTTAGATTCCCTTCGATTGAAACGATTAAACGCAATGAAATTGTTGTGTTTAATCAACCCGCGGATACTTTATTGGATATGGATAATTTTAAACCAAAAAGAAATTATTACAAACCGATTGACAAAAAAACAAATTTAGTAAAACGCTGTGTTGGAATACCCGGAGATTCTTTGGAGATTCGTGAAGGGAAGATTTACATCAATGGAAAACCAACTAAATTACCAGAAAGTGCAAAACTCCAATATAATTTTTTTGTAAATACTCAAGGTACAAGTATGGATCAAAATTCGCTAGTAAACATGTATGGTGCTAGAGATGGTTTAAAGAACGGGAATGGAGATTTTGCATTGACCAATAATGGAGAATATATATTAACATTAACCGATAACGAAGCAAACAGAATAGCAAACAATCCCGTAGTTAAAGATGTCAAAAAGTTTTTACTTCCAAAGGGAGAAGATGGAGATGTATTTCCTCATATTCATTCGTTAGGATGGAACATAGACAATTTTGGACCAATTTATATTCCAAAAAAAGGAGAGACAGTTAAATTAGATAAAAAAACACTCCCATTTTATAAACGCATCATACAGGAATACGAAAAAAACACATTACTGATTAACGGTGACAAAATTATAATAAACGGAAAACCAGTTAGCACCTATACTTTTAAGCAAGATTATTATTGGATGATGGGAGATAATCGTCAAAATTCTTTAGATGCAAGGTTTTGGGGATATGTTCCTTTTGATCATATAGTTGGCAAACCCGTATTCATTTGGTTTAGTTGGGATAAAGATGGAAAAGGAATTCAAAAAATAAGATGGAATCGAGTTTTTTCTTTCGTAAATACAAATGGAGAGCCTAAATCTTATTTAATTCATTTCTTAATCGCTCTTGCCGCCTTTTTTGTTGGTGAGTATTTTTGGAAAAAAAGAAAAGAGAAAAATAATTAGTTAAAAGTTTCAAAGTCAAAAGTTTTAAAGTTTATATTATCAAACTTTAAAACTTTTGACTTTATTACTTTAAAAACTTTAGACAAACATGAACACACTATTACATCCTACCTATTTCCCATCGATTAGTCATTTTGCGGCCATGGCACAATCTGAAAGTATTACATTTGAAATAGCCGATAATTTCCAGAAACAAACCAATCGCAACCGAACTTATATTTATAGTCCAAATGGGATTCAGTTATTGAATATCCCTGTAAAGCATTCGAAAGAAAGTCATCAAAAAACAAAAGATATAAAAATAGAAACTGATTTTGATTGGCAAAAACAACATTTTAAATCACTGGAAGCAGCATACAGAAGCTCTCCCTTTTTTGAATTTTTCGAAGATGATTTACGTCCAATATTCGAAAAAAAATACACCTTTCTCTTAGATTTAAATTTTGAATCTTTAGCTGTTTTAACTAAGTGTTTGCGAATGAAACTGGAATATTCTAAAACTACCGAATATTTTCATGAAGTAGATACAAATGCCATAAAAGACTTCAGATTTTTGGTAGATGGAAAAAAGGATCCTTCTTCCTTTGAAACATACACACAGGTTTTTGATGACAAATATGGTTTCATTAATAATTTAAGCATTCTGGATTTATTATTTAATGAAGGGAAATATGCAATGGATTATTTGAAGCAACAAGACCTTATAATAAAATAGATTCCAACAGTTTTATTCGAAAGATAATCTGGCCATTATAGGAAAATGATCGGAATTTATAAATTCGGGGAAATTTTCAAATTTCTTGACAGCAATTTTTTCGTCAGCAAATATATAATCGATACGGGCAGGATAATATCTAAATTTATAAGTGACACCAAAACCTTTTCCAGCTTCTTCAAAACTGTCTTTAAGCTTACCTTTAATACTACGGTAAACATAAGAGAAGGCACTATTATTCATATCTCCACAAATTATAATAGGATATTTACAATCCTTTTTATGTTCCATAAAAATCTCTGCTTGCTCTTGTTGCTGTTTAAAAGCAACACTAATTCTTTTGAACATCATTTGAGATTTATCCTGATTAATTGATTCAATATTCTCATCAATTTCATTAACATCAGGAGATATTTTTAAGGATTGTAAATGCATATTATAAACCCTGATGACATCTTTTCCTTTTTTAATATCTGCAAAAACAACATTATTAGTTGAGTTCGGAAAAATAATATTTCCTTGGTCAATAATAGGGAATTTAGAAAAAATAGCCTGCCCACTTTTAATATTGTTTCCATCTGTAAAAATATATCGATGTGGATATACTTTTAAATCAATATTAGCTGAAGAAGAATATTCCTGAATACACAAAATATCAGGATTTTTTTCATTTATAAACGTTAGAATCTCGGCAGGAACATCATCTCTATCAATCCACTTGAACACATTAAACAGGTGAACATTATAACTCATTACCGTAAAATCCTTCTCTTCGACTGGAAAGTCCGTTGTAGAAAATTTATAAAATTTATTTATAAAAGTAATTCCTATCAAAAGAACTAAACCGGAAACAAACATTCTTTTTTTAAACTGTAATGCCCAATAAACAAAAAATAACCCATTCAAAATAAAAAAAAGTGGCATAAAAAGTGTCAATACCGACAAAAGAGGGAAAGATTTCGGAGCTAAAAAAGGGAAAACATAAGCAATGAATGTCACTATAGTGAGCATCATATTTAAAATAAACATACCTTTATTGAACCACGAAAGATTTTTCATTTTTTAGTTTTTTTTCTGCAGATTGAACGCTGGAAACTACCAATTTACTTCCCCGCTTTAAACAAGAATTCTTTTTCTTCTTTGGTTAAACTATCATAACCGGATTGACTTATTTTATCCAAAATCTCATCAATCTGTTGCTGCGCCTTGTCTTTTGTAATTATTCTTGAAGTACTTTTTTCAACTGGTTTGCTATAATTTTTATGGACTGCTTTAAAGGGCCTGGAAGAAGATTTTGAAAATAAATTAGTGAAAAAATCTAAAAAACAAGAAACTATTTTACTTAAATCAATTCCATTTTGGAGCAATTTAATGAAAATAAATCCAAAAAAAGCTCCTGAAAGGTGAGAAATATGACCTCCAGTATTTTCTAATCGAAACTGCATTAAATCAATCAGAATAATTACAAAAGTAATATGCCATAGTTTTACATTACCTATTAACAGTAATCTCACATTCATCAAAGGATGATACGTTGTTGTAGCAACTAAAATAGCCATTATTGCAGCCGAAGCTCCAACAATAGCCGAACTTAAATTCAAGAAATAATATCCGGTAACAAAAGCTATTCCAGCAAATATAGCGCTCAATATATACAACCCAAAATATTGTTTTGGAGTAAAAAATGTCAAAAATAAAGTACTCGAAAAGTTCAAAACCATCATATTAAAAAACAAATGCAAAAAACCATCATGTAGAAACGCATATGTTAAAAAGGTCCAAGGTTTTATAATAAAATTAGAAGGCTCTGAGGAAAGTGCCATCCAACTTGGAAAATCAAATGCGCCAACCTTAAAATTATAAAAAAACAATAATGAAACTAAAAAACAAAGAACATTCCAGAAGATTAGCCTAATTGCTACTCCTCCTATTTTGTATTGTAATTTAAGATCGTCTATAATATTCATAATTTAATTCGTTTTTAATGTCATTCATAATAGCCTTAAAACAGAACCGTACAAATGAAAATTAATTCCTTTTTTAATTCCAGCGATTTTTATTAAACTGATTTTTCTTCCAATACCACATAATTAAAAAGCCAAATAAAGCCCCACCGACGTGAGCAAAATGGGCAACTCCTCCTCCTCCACCAAAAATAGATTTACCAGAAACGCCTAAATACAAGTCTACCAAAACTAAACCTGGCACAAAATATTTGGCTTTTATTGGCACTGGAATAAACATCAAAGCCAATTCAGCATTAGGAAACATAAAAGCAAAAGCAACAATTACACCATATATAGCTCCAGAAGCTCCAACTACAGTTCCAAAATAGGCACTTACGAAATTTTGAAAACTAGGACTATTTAAAAGCGGTACAATCTGATCATTCCCTTTTCCATTTAAAACTGCTAATATTTCCGTTTTAGAAAATCCTTGCTCCATCAAAACATTTAGTCCATCCTGATAGTAATAATAGTTGATTCCTGTATGAAGCAATGCAGCACCTAAGCCACAGGAAATATAGAAAAAGAGAAACTTTTTACTTCCCCAAATACTTTCTAATGCAGAACCAAAAGAATATAACGCAAACATATTGAAGAAAATATGCATAAATCCACCATGCATAAACATGTGTGAAATAGGCTGCCAAACTTGGAAATTTGGGTTTTCAGGAAAATACATGGAAAGCATTTTATAAGCGGGATCCCCTAAAGCAAGTGTCCCCACAAAAAATAAAATATTAATAATGATTAATTGCTTAACCGTTTCTGTTACGTTTCTCATAGTGCAAACTTTTTATCTAAATCTTCCACACGCATTGTGATGAAAGTGGGTTTATGAAATGGGGAAACATTGGGCTCTTTACAGGCAAAAAGCCCATTTACCAAGTTTTCCTGTTCTTTTTCTGTAAGGTGTGTTCCTGTTTTTACTGCTAAACTTTTCGCCATAGATTTGGCAATTGTATCATTCTGGCTAAAACTGCTTTCTGGAATTCCATCCTGTAAATCACTTAGTAATTGTTCCAAAACTAATGAAACTTCACTCTCTGTCACATTCACAGGTATTCCTGAAATGACGATATGATCGGTGTTATTTTCTTCGAAAACAAATCCGGTGTTCATTAATGACAATTGTAATTCAGCGATAAGTTCCATTTCGCTTGACGAAAAAAACAAGTTTAATGGAAATAACAACTGCTGGCTTGATGCCTGATTAACTGTCATATTAATCAGAAACTGTTCGTACAAAACACGTTGATGGGCCCGATGTTGATCCACAATAACCATTCCTGATTTTATCGAGGAAACAATGTATTTTTTATGAATTTGATAGGTTTTATGAACCGCATGCTCCACTTCTTCATCATTAAATAAAGATGAAGTCACTTCTTCATTTTCGAAAGTAATAGGACCAATTTCATCTGTATCTTGCTTTAAGCCTACATACAAACTTTCCCAATTTGCTGTTGGTTCCGGTTTTCTATAACTAGAAAATTGTTTGCTGGGTTTATCTTCAGAGAACGGATTGAAATTCCCATCAACCTGAATCGTTGGCGTAGCACCTTCTAAATCTTTGTAATGATAGGGTGTGTCCAAATTAGAATCCCGATCAAAATCCAAAACTGGAGCCACATTAAATTGTCCCAAACTATGTTTTATTGAAGCTCTTAAAATCGCATATAAAGCGTGTTCATCATCAAACTTAATCTCCGTTTTAGTGGGATGAATATTGATATCAATCGTATTAGGCGGTACTGATAAATATAAAAAATAACTGGGTTGCGCACCATCTTTCAAAATCCCGTCATAAGCAGCCATAACAGCATGATGCAAATAACCACTTTTTATAAAACGGTCATTCACAAAGAAAAACTGTTCTCCACGGTTTTTCTTGGCAAATTCTGGTTTACTTACAAATCCTTGAATAGCTACTATTTCTGTTTCTTCCTGAACTGGCACTAATTTCTCATTGGTTTTACCCGAAAAAATAGTGACAATTCTTTGTCGCAAAGTCGAAGGTGGCAAATTAAACATTTCACTGCCGTTGTGATAAAATGTAAAATGTATTTTGGGGTGAGCCAAAGCCACTCGTTGAAATTCATCAATAATATGGCGGTATTCCACCGTATCTGATTTTAAGAAATTGCGTCGTGCAGGAATATTAAAAAATAAGTTTTTGACAGCAAATGAAGTGCCTTTTGGCAAAACAGCTACGTCTTGAGAGACAAACTTACTGCCTTCAATTATAATGTGCGTCCCAAGTTCTTCTTGATCTTGTTTGGTTTTCATTTCAACATGGGCAATCGCCGCAATAGAAGCCAATGCTTCTCCACGAAACCCTTTGGTATGCAAAGAAAATAAATCTTCGGCTTGACGAATTTTGGATGTGGCATGACGTTCAAAACACAAACGCGCATCGGTTACGCTCATTCCTAAACCATTATCAATCACTTGAACCAATGCCTTCCCTGCATCTTTAATAATTAATTTGATATCCGTTGCTCTGGCGTCAACTGCATTTTCAAGCAATTCTTTAACCACCGAAGCTGGTCTTTGGACAACTTCTCCAGCAGCAATTTGATTGGCAACGTGATCAGGAAGTAATTGAATAATACTCGACATTAAAAATTTTAGGTTTAAAGTTTACGTTTTTAGGTTTTGAAAACCAAGAAGTACAAATTTAATGAAATTCTATTGGGAATGGTAGCTTATTTAATCATAAAAAAAACAAAAAACCTATACTATTCATGAAACAGTATAGGTTTTAATAATTAGTATTTTTATTATTTATTCTTTCAACTCTAAAGGTGAACCTTCTTCAATTTGAATTGCTCCTGCAGACAATAAATGTTGATTATCTATTTGATGTGATAACGAAGCCTGCTGACGAATATACGCCATTTTTATGGCCGCAATAGCCGCTTCAGTACCTTTGTTCCCGTGAATTCCTCCACTTCTATCAATAGATTGTTGCATGGTATTATCAGTCAAAACACAAAAAATAACCGGAATGTCAGTTTGTACATTCAAATCTTTAATTCCTTGAGTTACTCCTTCACATACAAAATCAAAATGCTTTGTTTGCCCCTGGATTACACATCCAATAGCGATAACAGCATCAACATTCTGAGTTTGCAACATTTTCTTTGAGCCATATATAAGCTCAAAGCTTCCAGGAACATTCCAGCGAATAATATGCTGGGATGGAACTTGATTTTCCAAAAGGGCTTCTATAGCACCTTTATAAAGTCCTTCAGTTATGGAATCATTCCATTCTGAAACAACAATCCCAAAGCGAAAATCTTTCGCGTTTGGGATTGAATTTTTATCGTACTCGGATAAGTTTTTATTTACGGTAGCCATTTGATTTGAGAATTTTGATTTGAGAATTTTGATTTGAGATATTAAAGATAGCATTTTGAAAACAAAAATCTTCAATCTTCAATCAGGAATCTTAAATCATTTTTACTATTGTGCCAATCCTATCAAAACGTCAATTGAAGCTGCTTCTGGAGTTGCATCAAAATTTTCTTTTATGTCTGTAAAATATTTCAAAGCATCCGCTTTATTTCCTAATGCCAAAGCAGTTTTTCCTGCTTTCAACAAGAAACGAGGTGTAGTGAAATCATTTTTATTTGTCTCAGCAGCTTTCACATAATTCTCCAAAGCTTGTTTCGGTTGATTTTTTTGAGAATAAGCATCACCTATTGCTCCTTTTGCCAAAGCACCCAATACAATATCTTCAGATTTGAATTTACCTAAATATTCAATTGCTTCAGTATATTTACCCGTGTTCAAATAAGCAATACCAGCATAATAGTTAGCTAAATTTCCTGCATCTGTTCCTGAATACTCATCAGCAATTTTTAAAAAACCAAATTTACCTTCTGAACCATTCAAAGATAATTTATACAATGAATCACTAGCTACTCCGTCAGTCGCTTTTTGAAAATTTTGTTGTGCAACAAACATTTCATTAGCCGCTTCGTCTTGTTTTGGCGTAGCAATAAATTTTTGATATGCTAAATAACCAACAGTAAATAATGCAACACCTGCAACTAATCCAATAATGACTTTTTGATTTCTGGCAACCCAATCCTCAGTTCTTGAAGCTGTTTCGTCTAATGTTGAAAAAACACCAGCTGTTGTACTGTCTTTTTCGTCAATTACTACCTCTTCAACTCCGTCTTTTACTTCCTTTTCTTTTGGTGCTTTATATCCTCTTTTACTGTAAGTAGCCATTTAATTTTAATTTAGTGAGTCGCAAAAATAAAATTTTTATTCAAACCGACATAAAAAATATGCTTTTATATTCAAAAAAATATTATAGGAGGTTCTTTCTTTCCAAAGAAAAAATAATTTCCATAGAAAAAATCTAAAAGCCATTTTTATCGATATTTTTCAATAATTTGCACCCACTTTGAAAAACCTGTTCAAAAACATCAAAGTTCTCAATACCAGCAAGCCTTACAGATGTATTTAAAAAAAATTTCATTATTCAATTATAAGAATTTTTCGGAAGCAAATTTCGATTTTGACAACAAAATAAATTGTTTTGTAGGTAAAAATGGTATTGGAAAGACTAATGTGCTCGATGCAATCTACCATTTATCCTATGGAAAAAGCTATTTCAATCCATTAGCTGTTCAGAATATAAAACACGGTGAAGAATTTTTTGTAATTGATGCTGAATTTGAAAAAAACGAAAGAAACGAACAAATCCTTTGCAGTCTAAAAAAAGGTCAAAAAAAAATATTAAAACGCAACGGGAAAGCTTACGAGAAATTTTCAGATCATATTGGTTTTATTCCTTTGGTTATTATTTCACCAGCCGACAGGGATTTGATTGTAGAAGGCAGCGAAACCAGAAGAAAATTCATGGATAGCGTAATTTCGCAACTAGATTCCCATTATTTACAGCAACTAATTCAATACCAGAAAGTAATGAGCCAGCGTAATGCTTTGTTGAAATATTTCGCGCTGAATCATGTTTTTGAAAACGATACCTTATCTATATATAATGAGCAGCTCAACAGTTTTGGAAATTACATTTTCGAAAAAAGAAAAGAATTTATCGACCAGTTTATTCCTATTTTCAACACACACCATCAAGCCATAACCGGCTCGCAGGAAACCGTTCAACTGGTATATGAAAGTCATTTATTCGAGAAAAATTTACTGACGCTTTTACAAGAGAACATTAATAAAGACAGAGCGCTACATTATACTAGCGTGGGAACTCATAAAGATGATTTATCATTTGAAATAGACGGACATCCTATCAAGAAATTTGGATCACAGGGTCAACAGAAATCATTTCTAATTGCTTTAAAATTAGCACAGTTTGAATTTCTAAAAAAACAAAGTGGCGTAAAACCGATTCTATTATTTGATGATATCTTTGATAAACTAGACGAAAGTCGGGTATCTAAAATTATTGAAATGGTCAACAGTGATACTTTTGGACAGCTTTTTATCTCAGATACACATCCGGAACGCACGGAAGCTATTGTAAAATCGACGCATCAGACTTATAAAATTTTCAATTTATAACTTTTATTTAATAATTTTAAAGGTTCAACATTTGAAAAAATACCTAATTTAGCCTATTTCAATTTAAATCAAATTATAATGAAATTTCATTCTATATGTCTTATAATCTTCTCTTTTGTAATTTTATCCTGTAATGGACAAACTTCAAAAAACGTAAAAACCATTGAAGCCAAAGCTTTTGCAGAAAAAATAAAGGAGACTCCAAATCCTCAAATTCTCGATGTAAGAACTCCTGAAGAATTTGCATCAGATCATATTGACAATGCCAAAAATGTAAATTGGCTTGGAAATACTTTTCTTACTGACGCAGAAAAATTTGATAAATCAAAACCAGTTTTTGTGTATTGCAAAAGCGGAGGAAGAAGCCAAAAAGCAGCTGAAAAATTAAGCGAATTAGGCTTCACAACAATTTACCAATTAGACGGAGGAATTCTAAAATGGGATGCAGCAGGATTATCAAAACCAAGCGATAAAACCATTGGAATGTGCAGTCCGGAATATGCCGAATTATTAAACTCCAATAAAAAAGTATTGATTAATTTCTATGCAGAATGGTGCGCTCCTTGCAAAAAAATGGCTCCGTATATTTTACAAATGCAAAAAGATTTAGCAAATAACGTGACCATCATTCGATTGAATGCAGATGAGAATAAAACATTGATGGCTGAATTGAAAATCAGTGAACTTCCTACCTTATTATTGTATGAAAACGCAGCAGTAAAATGGAAACATTCTGGTTTTATTAGTGAAGACGATTTAAAAAAACAATTACAATAGTTCAAAATGCTTTCAAAAGACACACTACAATTTCTGGATGATTTAAAGGCCAACAACAATCGTGATTGGTTTTTGGAAAATAAAAAAAGGTATGAAGCTGTTAAGAAAAATTACCAGCAATTAGTCACTGATTTACTTGACGTCATGAAACCAATGGATCCTTCGCTGGAAATGTTGGAAGTAAAAAATTGCACTTTTAGAATCAATCGTGACATTCGGTTTTCTAAGGATAAGACTCCTTATAAATCGCACTTAGGCGTTTGGCTTTCTTCGGGAGCAAAAGGTATGAATCGCTCTGGTTATTACCTTCATTTAGAAAAAGGCGCCAGTTTTATTGCCGGTGGATTGTATTGCCCCGAAGCGCAAGATTTAAAAAAAATGCGCAAAGAAATTGCTTATTTCCATGATGATTTAGAAGCTATTCTTAACGAAAAAGATTTTAAACGGGAATTTAAAGATTTTGATAGAAATGAAAAGGATACACTAAAGAATCCGCCACGAGGATATGAAAAAGAACATCCTGCTATTGAATTTTTAAAATTGAAAAGTTTCGAATGTTCTCAAAGAATTGATATCTCCGAAGTGACAAAAAAAGATTTTGTCGCTACAATGAGTAAAAAATTAATCACATTAAAACCGTTGAATGACTTTATAAATCGCGCTTTAACTTCTGAGTAATTCTAATTTATACCGATGCAAAAAAAGAAAATACTTTTTCTGGGAGAATCCTATAGAGCAGATGCCATCACTTGGATGAATGGTCTCAAGGAGTTTGGTGATTTTGAAATCATTACTTGGGAATTAAAAACCCCCAGCAACTGTATTTATAATCGAATTTTAAGGATTTTTGAATTTGAATTGGCTTTTTTTAAAATTAGACAACTAATAAAAACGCATCAGCCAGATATGGTTATTGCAGAAAGAACCACAAGTTATGGATTCTTAGCTGCATTATCCAATGTAAAATCTATAGCAATTGCACAACAAGGCAAAACCGATTTGTGGCCAGAAAAATCTATTTTATTGCCTTTAAAAAAACTCATTCAACATTATGCTTTCCAGAAAGCCAATTTAATTCATGCTTGGGGTCCTGTGATGACACTTTCTATGATAGAAGCCAAAGTAGATATGAATAAAGTTTTCGTTTTACCAAAGGGAATTGATTTGAAAAAATTCGGCAATACCAACAATGCCAATCCAGAAAAAATTTGTGCTATCGTTACTCGCTCCTTGTTGCCGGAATACCGCCATGATATTATTTTAAAATCCTTTGCTATTTTAAACCAAAAAGGAATGGATTTCGTACTTACAATTATAGGAAATGGAACACAACTTTCGGCATTAAAAGAATTAGCAAAAAAATTAAACATTGAAGACAAAGTCTATTTTACCGGAAGGATTCCAAATACAGCATTACCAAAACTATTACAGCAATCTAATATTTACATTAGTATGCCAATAACTGAAGGAGTTTCGGCCTCTCTATTTGAAGCGATGGCTACTAATTGTTATCCAATTGTAACTGATATTCTAGGAAATCAAAGTTGGATTAAACACCGAGAAAACGGACAATTAGTTACCGTTGATAATTTTGAAATGCTCGCAGAAGAATTAATCTGGGCATTTGAAAACAATAAATATCGAAACGAAGCCGTTTTAAAAAATAGAATATTTGTAGAACAAAATGCAGATTACAATATTAACATGAGAATTATTGCCCAAAAATACCACGAATTAATTAACACAAATAATAGCCCCAACTAACTATGTGTGGAATTAATGGAATCTTGCATTTACAATTACAAAAAAAAGTTGACGAACGCGTTCTTACAAAGATGCGCGATTCGCTCGAACATCGCGGACCTGATGATAAAGGATTGTTTATAGAAAACAATATTGGCTTTGGACACAGAAGACTTTCAATTTTGGACATTTCCTTAGCCGGACACCAACCTTTCCTGTCAGAAGACGGAAGGTATGTGCTGGTTTATAATGGTGAAATCTACAATTTCAAAGAATTTTATCCCGAGTTAAAAAGCAATGGATTTGATATTAGGACCAGTTCGGACACAGAAGTTTTGATGAAATTATTCCAATTACATGGTTTAAAAATGCTCAACCGTCTCAATGGAATGTTTGCATTTGCTATTTGGGATAAAATGGAAAAAAAGCTAACTGTTGTTCGTGACAGAATGGGAGTTAAACCGCTATATTATTCTTTTTACAACGAGACTTTTTATTTCGCATCCGAACAAAAAGCACTTTTCACAGCTGGGGTTCCTCTCAAAATGGCACAAGACGGACTGGAGGAGTATATTTTTAACCGATTTGTTGCTGGTGAAAACACATTGTACCAAAATGTAAAAAAAGTATTGCCTGGGCATATCATGACCATTCATGAAGGTGGAAAAACCACTACTGAAAAATGGTGGAATTTAAAAAAGGAAATTCAAAATCAACCCGAAATAAAAAATCCGGCAGAATGGTTTCGCGAAACTTTTGATGATTCCGTAAAACTGCGAATGGTAAGCGACGTTCCTGTTGGTGTATTATTGAGTGGCGGACTGGATTCTTCTTCGGTTTTAGCTTCCTTACACCACCAAAAATACAAAGATATTGAAACGTTTAATATTGGTTTCAAAGAGAAAGAACATAACGAAGCACATTTGGCTAAAATAGTAGCAAATAAATTCGATTACGGTTTTCACACGATGCAATTAGAAGGTAAAAATCTTTTCGATAAACTATTAACTTCTACCTATTTTCAGGATGAACCTATCATGCATTTAAGTGAGCCGCATCTTCTTGCAGTTTCTCAAATGGCTAAACCGTCAGTAAAAGTATTGCTTTCCGGCGAAGGTGCTGATGAATTTATGGGTGGTTATGTACGTTACAAAGCCTTACAATATCCATCATTATTGAATTCCATTGCCACAATTGGTAATTTAGATGTTTTTACAAAACAACCACGGTACGAAAAGTTAACTCGTTATGCCCAAATTATTAAAAAATCTGATTTAATCATATATAATGGGTCCAATATTTACCCCAATGATATTGCGGAAACTTTTGGAATTAATACTCCGCCAACAAACGAATACAGGAGACAAATTTACAAAGAAGCAAAATCTTTATATCCGGACAATTTACGCCGACAAGCACTTTATTTTGACCAACATACTTATTTATGCTCGCTTCTGGACAGAAATGACCGCTGTACAATGGGTGCATCAATTGAATGTAGGGAGCCGTTTTTGGATCCAAGATTAATTGTTGGATTGGGCTCATTGGAAGACAAATGGCTGTTTGCTGGAAAAAAGTGGAAATTCATCCTGAAATCAGCAATGCAAGAACGCTTACCTGATGAAATTCTAAAATTCAGAAAAGTAGGATTGAGTGCTCCTTGGGGAGATTATATCACAAAAAGCCCTGCCTTTAAAGAAGAATTAGAATCTTTTTCTAAAAGTGATTTATTTCAAATCCCTTATTTTGAACACATAAACATTCAGAAATTAATTCAAAATTTACAAAAAGGAGACACCAGAATGACGCCTTATATTATGCCTTTGTTTATGATGCATATCTGGATGAAAACGTATGCAACTAAATTTTAATTCTTACTTTTGACATAGGATTAAACTATTCAAAAAAGCACTTTCTTTTATGGAAATACTACATAATTTCTCTTTAAAAAAATACAATACATTTGGCATTGAAGCCAAAGCAAAACAATTTGTTGCAGTTCATTCAAGCGAAGAATTAAAAACTATTTTACAAGAAAATAAATCCCATAAAAAATTCATTTTAGGAGGCGGAAGCAATATGCTTTTGACAAAAGATATTGATGCTCTTGTGATTCATATTGATTTGAAAGGCAAGAAAATTATAGAAGAAAATGATGATTTTGTTTGGGTCGAAAGTCAGGCCGGCGAAAACTGGCATAGATTTGTGCTTTGGACCATCGACCAAAATTTTGGTGGTTTAGAAAACATGTCACTAATTCCCGGAAATGTAGGAACCACTCCAGTACAAAATATTGGCGCTTACGGTACTGAGATTAAAGACACTTTTGTTTCCTGCGAAGCGATGATAATAGAAAATCAGAAAATAAAAGCGTTCACAAAAGGCGAATGTCATTTTGGCTACCGAGAAAGTGTTTTTAAAAACGAATCTAAAGACCTATATGTCATTACATCGGTTGTTTTTAAATTGACAAAACGCAATCATAAAATCAATACTTCTTACGGCGATATTACGTCAGAATTAGAAAAAAACAACATTACCAATCCTACTTTAAAAGACGTCAGTAATGCTGTAATTGCCATTCGACAAAGTAAATTACCGAATCCAAAAGAACTAGGAAACAGTGGTAGTTTTTTTAAAAATCCTATTCTATTAAAATCGGATTTTAAAAAAATACACCAGCAATTTCCAGAAATGAAATACTATGATGTTTCTGAAACCGAAGTAAAAGTGCCTGCAGGCTGGCTGATTGAACAAGCAGGTTTCAAAGGAAAACGTTTTGGTGATGCCGGAATCCATAAAAACCAAGCTTTAGTTTTAGTAAATTATGGTAATGCGACCGGGCAGGAAATTTTGAATGTTTCAAAAGATATTCAAGCAACGATTTTTAAAACATTTGGCATTCACATTGAAGCCGAAGTAAATGTGATATAGGTTTCAGATTATCAATACCAAAATAGTATTTCAAAAATTCTAATTCTTAAATTAAAGATGTTTATTCCAGAAATCTACAAAAACGAGAATCAAGAAGAAATCAAAAAATTTCTTCAAGAAAACAGCTTTGGTATCCTAGTCAATCAAACGGATGGAAAATTGTGCGCAACACATATTCCATTAGAACTGGATACTAATGAAGATGGAAATCAAATTTTATGTGGCCACATTTCTAAAGAAAACCCACAATGGAAAGGTTTTACTGATAACGACCAAATTTTAGCTATTTTCTCTGGACCACATTCTTATATTTCTTCCTCTTGGTACGATCATGAAAATGTGCCAACATGGAACTATATTGCTGTTCATGTTTACGGAAAAATCAAAATCATCGAAGGAGAAGCAGTAATAGAATCCCTAAAAAAACTGGTTGATAAATACGAACAAAATTCTGAAAATCCAGTTCGTGTAGCAAATTTATCTAAGAAAACAATGATGCAAACCCGAGGGATTGTAGCATTTGAAATTGAAATTACAGAAATCCAAGCCACTAGAAAATTATCGCAAAACCGAGATAATAAAAATTTCCAAAACATTATTTCCGAATTAGAGAAGACAGAAGATGCCCAAGCGATTGCTGTAGCAAATGAAATGAAGAAATGCCCTCGATAAATTATTTCGAAATTCATACATTGTACTTAACAATTCACAATTCTATTCATACCTTTGCACTCTCCCGAAATTTCGGGATTAAAAACTCATTAAAATCAGATGTTTATACTAATTCTTTACTTTTTTATTTTTATAGTTGCTGTTCAAATTTCGTATTATCTGGGTGTTTTTGGAAAGTTTGCTTTCGCCAAAGCACAAAAGATAACGCCAAAAAGAATCCCGATATCGGTTATTGTTTGTGCCAAAAACGAAGCAGAAAATGTAACAAATTTCATCCCGTTACTCGCTGAACAAAACTATCCTGACTTCGAAATCGTCTTGATTGATGATGCTTCGAGTGATAACACTTTGGCTATTTTTGAAGAATTTGAAAAGCAATATTCAAATGTACGTTTGGTAAAAGTGGAAAACAATGAAGCTTTTTGGGGGAACAAAAAATACGCACTGACTTTAGGAATTAAAGCCGCAAAAAAAGAATATCTATTATTCACTGATGCCGATTGTTACCCGACTTCAAAGGATTGGTTAACAGCAATGAGTTCTCAATTTACGATGCAAAAAACAATTGTTTTAGGTTACGGTAAATATGAAAAAATCCCTAATTCATTTCTGAATAAAATAATTCGCTTTGAAACTCTGCTTACGGCAATTCAATATTTTTCTTGGGCAAAAATAGGACATCCTTATATGGGTGTAGGACGAAATTTAGCCTACAAAAAAGAAACCTTTTTTAATGTAAATGGTTTTATAGAACACATGCAAGTCCGTTCTGGAGATGATGATTTATTTATCAATCAAGCAGCAAATGCAAAAAACACCACGATTGCTTTTACACCAGAAAGTTTTACACTTTCTAGACCAAAAACGACATTCAAAGACTGGTTTACCCAAAAAAGAAGACACGTATCAACGGTAAATTATTACAAACCTTTCGATAAATTACAATTAGGAGCCTTTTATTGTTCGCAATTACTATTTATTTTATTGCCTATTCTCTTATTGGCTTTCCAATTTCAATGGATCTTAGTTTTGGGTTTAATAGCGCTCCGATATTTAGTTGCTTGGACTGTTGTTGGGTTTTCAGCAGGAAAATTAAAAGAAAATGACATTAAATTCTGGTTTCCTATAGTTGAAATAGTACTTATATTTACACAAATCAATATCTTTATAACGAACATATTCTCAAAACCAGTACTTTGGAAATAAACAAACAAATAGAAAAAGCAAAACAAGGCGATCAGGTTGCCTTTACTTTTCTATTGAATTATTATTGGAATGAAGTGTATGGTTTTATGCTCAAGCGTACTGAAAACGAAACCAATGCGGAAGACATTACCATCGAAACGTTCTCGAAAGCCTTTGACAAAATAGCGACTTACAATTCGGAATTTCAGTTTAATACGTGGCTCATCGCTATTGCAAAAAACGTTCACATTGATTTATTGCGAAAAAAGAAATCGAGTCTTTTTGTAGAAATTACGGAAGATGAAGATCAGCAAGCTTACAATATTGCCGACACTACTCCATCGGCTGAAGACGAATTGATCACGGAACAAAACCTTTCGCAATTATTGCAATTCATCAAAGAATTGAAACCTCACTACCAAGAAGTCATCCAATTGCGCTATTTTCAGGAAATGAGTTATCAGGAAATTGCCAACAAAATTGACGAACCGCTGAGTAATGTAAAAATTAAATTGCTTCGCGCCAAAAAACTTCTGGCCGAAATCATTCAGAATAAAAGGTAACTTTAGGTTTATTCGATAATTTGGTTAATCGTTTAATCGAAACTTAGCCTAAAGGTCAAACGAATAAACGGTTAAATAATTAAACTAAAAAATAACCTACACTTTACATACTAAATTTCTTGTTATTTACGTTGTTAAATAAAAACAACACTTGCTTATGATTTACTGATACTTAACCTTTAAATCCATAAATTATGTCCAAATTAAGCATTTACGAGACCCGCTGGATTGACCTTGTTTTTCAATACAGAAACAAAGAATATGGAGCGTATCAGTTACGCCAAGAAAGCACCAAAACTTCAATAATGGCACTTTTTATGGGAATATTACTTTTAACTTCTGCTTTGAGTATTCCTGTGATTTTGAATTATTTTAATCCAGAAAACAAGATAGCAATACCTGAATTTACAAATACCTTAGTGAATGTAACTGACATTATTATACCAAATCAGCTTCGGGAAATAGAAAAACCAGTTCTTCCAGAAGTAAAAGCACAAAATACGGAAGCACCAATTCAAAGTGATCAACTTGTGAATCCTGTAATTGTGCAGGCACAACTGGCAAATCAAAATATTGCAAAAAATACTGATAATACTACCGTTACAAACACGACTACAGAAGGAAGAGCAACTGTTGGTATAAATCCAACTTCTTCCAGTGGAACAGGAACGGCAACTGATACTCCTATTGATCCCGGAAATACGATTGTAGCTACTGCAACTCTGGATAAACTTCCTGAATTTCCGGGAGGAATTAATAAATTCTATACTTACGTAGGAAATAATTTTGAAAAACCAGATGTTGACAGTGGCAGCACCATGAAAGTTTATGTGGCTTTTGTAATAGAAAAAGACGGAAGCATGACTGACATTCAAGTAAAAAGAGACCCTGGTTATGGTTTAGGAAAAGAAGCCATCCGAGTATTGAAATCATTGAAAACCAAATGGTCGCCAGGAATGATTGGCTCAAAACCGGTTCGAACTGCCTATAATCTTCCCATTACAGTACAAATGAATTAATTTATAAAGCAAAAAAGCAGAACCCAAAAGTTCTGCTTTTTTTATCCAATTTAAAAAAATCTTATTTCTTCTTTTTGATTGTAGTTTTTTTAGTCGCTGTAGTTTTAGTAGCGACAACTGCTTTTTGTTGTATATACGGTTTGTACATTCCATCCGTTTCAGCTCTTTGTCTTGCAGCTTCAGCTCTTTCTTTAGAATCAGGATGTGAACTCATCATTCTGTCCAAAAAAGAAGCTTGAGTTCCTTCGCTCATTTTTGCCAAAATAGAAAAGGCTGAAGAAACCGCATTCACATTATATCCATTTTTTTTCATGAAATTATACGAGAACTCATCTGCTTCTGATTCTTGCTTTCTGCTGTGTTTGCTGTCAATCATCACACTTCCCAATTTAGCCAATTGGCTATCTGTTACTGCCGCCACTTTATTCGATTGTGAAGCAACAACATCTATCAAAGCTTCTTTTTTATACGCCGCTTTCATAGCATCTCGCGAATCATGATTAGCCACATGACCTATTTCATGACCAATAACTGCCAGCAATTCATTATCATCCATAATATCCATCAATCCTGAATAAACACGAACACTTCCATCAGCAGTAGCAAATGCGTTTACTTCATTTAGCTTATAGACTTTATAATTTAATGCATATCCGTCCCCGCTTGTGTGTTTTCCAAAAACTTTATTAAGACGGATGGTGTAAGGATCTTTTGGTCCAGTAACGATATGTTCCGCATCCATTTTATCAACAGCTGCTTTAGATAAAGCTGCCGCATCAGCATCGCTAAAAGTGAATCCTGCAACCCCTTTTTGAACCGCACCTAGTGCTTTTTCTCCAAAATTAATTTGTGCATTGGCTTTTGAAAGACCAAAAACTACCAATAATACCCCTAATAGTATTGATTTATTTTTCATTTATTTTTGATTTTGAGTTTCAAATATAATATTTTTTGAATAACTGGTTTAATGGCATACAACAAAAATCAATCTTTCTTAAGAACGAATCTTCTCAACGATCCTTTCTAGCCCAGATAGCAGTGGAAATTGCCCTTAAAATTATTGAAATTTGCACTCTTAAATCGTAATTCTAAAACCTTATTTCTTAAATCAACTTTCCTTATCTTTGTACTTTGAAAATTGATATATGGAAACTGTTTTAGAAAATACTTTACCTATAGGAAAACCGAAATGGTTGAAGGTAAAACTCCCAATTGGCCAAAAATATACAGAGCTTCGTGGCTTAGTAGATAAATATAGTTTGAACACTATTTGTACTTCCGGAAGTTGTCCAAATATGGGCGAATGTTGGGGTGAAGGAACGGCTACATTCATGATTTTAGGAAATGTATGTACGCGTTCTTGTGGTTTTTGTGGTGTAAAAACCGGGAGACCGGAAACTGTGGATTGGGATGAACCTGAAAAAGTGGCGCGTTCTATCAAAATAATGAACATCAAACATGCCGTAATTACCAGCGTTGACAGAGATGATTTGAAAGATGGCGGATCAATAATTTGGATTGAAACCGTAAAAGCCATTCGCAGAATGAACCCAAATACAACACTTGAAACATTGATTCCTGATTTTCAAGGTATCGAAAGAAATATTGATCGTATCGTGGAAGCTAATCCTGAAGTAGTTTCACATAATGTAGAAACCGTTCGCAGGCTGACTCGTGAAGTACGTATTCAAGCTAAATATGACCGAAGTCTGGAAGTATTGCGCTACTTGAAAGAAAAAGGAATCAATAGAACAAAGTCAGGAATCATGCTAGGTCTTGGTGAAAAAGAAGAAGAAGTTTTTCAAACGATGCGCGATTTACGCGAAGCAAATGTTGATATTGTAACGATAGGTCAATACTTGCAGCCGAGTAAAAAACACTTGCCGGTTAAGGAATTTATAACGCCGGATCAGTTTGCAATATATGAGAAATTTGGTTTGGAATTAGGATTTCGTCATGTAGAAAGCGGACCATTAGTTCGTTCTTCTTATAAAGCACAAAAACATATTTTATAAAAAATTTATTTGTTTAATCGGTTAATTCGGTTAACCAAATAAACGAATAAACGAATCCATTTGAAAACAAGAATTGCCATTAATGGTTTTGGAAGAATTGGTCGGAATTTATTTCGCCTGCTTTTAAACCATCCTACCATTGAAGTAGTTGCCATAAATGATATTGCTGATAAAAAAACCATGGCACATTTAGTGAAATACGACAGTATTCACGGTGTTTTACCATTTACAGTAAGTCCTGATGAAAAAGGTTTCTCTATAGATGGAAACCATTTTTTGTTCTTTCACGAAAAAAGTATTTCTAACTTGGATTGGAAAAGTTTAGACATTGATTACGTAATTGAGTCCACTGGAAAGTACCTCACTTTTAAAGAAATAAATGCTCATATTTTGGCCGGTGCCAAGAAAGTAATTCTTTCTGCGCCTTCAGAAGAAGATACCATAAAAACGGTTGTTCTGGGTGTGAACGAGAATATTCTTGACGGCACTGAAACTATTATATCCAATGCCAGTTGTACAACGAATAATGCGGCGCCAATGATGAAGGTCATTGATGAACTTTGCGGTATTGAACAAGCCTATATTACTACTATTCACTCGTATACTACCGATCAAAGTTTACATGATCAACCACATAAGGATTTACGCAGAGCTCGAGGAGCAAGTCAATCCATTGTACCTACAACTACCGGCGCAGCGAAGGCATTGACAAAAATTTTCACTAAATTGCAAGGAAAAATTGGTGGATGCGGCATTAGAGTCCCTGTTCCCGATGGTTCTTTGACGGATATCACATTCAATGTGAAACGAGCTGTTACCATAAACGAAATAAATGCTGCTTTCAAAACCGCAGCACAAACTAACTTAAAAGGGATTCTCGATTATACTGAAGATCCTATTGTTTCTGTAGATATTATTGGAAATAGAAACTCTTGTCTTTTTGATGCCCAACTCACCTCAGTAATAGATAAAATGGTGAAAGTAGTAGGTTGGTATGATAATGAAATAGGGTATTCATCTAGAATTATTGATTTGATTCTTTTGGTAGAAAGTAAAAAAAATTAACAATAAAAAATTTAGTTATAAATGAAATACCTTTTCATTTATAACTAAATTTTTTATTCAATTCTGTATTCTCAAACCAATGAGAAAACAGATAGTATTTCATATTACACTAATTTAAGCAAATCCAATATCTTAAATAATAAATACAAAAATGCTCTTTTATACACGCAAAAAGCAATAAATTATACTAAGGAAATCCGCAATGTACAAGCTCAGGCAAATCAAACGTATAGCTCTTTGCTAAAATTTATTTTGATTTAAAAATATACAATGATGCCATTGAAATTTTTCATAAAAGTATTGCATTATATAAAAATTTAAACCCAACGGCCACATACGCCTATTCTTACTATTATCTTGGTATATGCTATGTAGCAAAATCAAATTTTGTTGATGCGAAAACTTGTTTTGACCAAACTCAATCCATATTTGACGAATTAAAAATCACAGATACTGCCGAAATACTAACACTTCAAAGAGGAATAATTAGTAAGTCGATAGGAAATTCAGAAGAAGCATCAACAATTTTTAAAACCATTATTGCAAAACCGGACAGTCCAGTAATATTAAATGCTAAAGCAGAGGCCCTATGTCAAATTGGGACTATTGAAGCTACAAAAGACAGATACAACTTGGCTTTAAATTATCTGAATAAAGCATTACAACTAAATTAAAAAAAATGAAAATTTAGAGCAAAAATCAAACATCCTACTGGCATTGAGTTCAGTATATGAAAAAATGCTGGATAAAAACAATGCCTATTCTTATTTGAAACAACACCTTAATCTAAACGAAAGTATTTCTATTTTGAATAATGAAAGACTGGGAATTGATGATTATGATAAATTTAAAGAATCCGAACGTTTAAAAGAATTAGCACAAGTTAACCAAGAAAATAAACAGCAGGAAAAAGCAAGTAAATTTTCTAAATTAATTAGCATTCTCGCAATAGCTTTAATATCAATACTATCGTCATTAAGTTTGTCCTTGTATAAAAACAACATCATTAGAACACAGTCCAATCAAATGCTGAAAGAAAAAAAATAAAGAATTGGAAATTACTAAAGAGAAAGCAGAAAAAGCTTCTAATGCCCGATCCGAATTCTTATCAACTGTGAGTCATGAACTTAGAACACCATTAAATGTCATAAATGGAATCGCTCATTTATTATTAGAAGAAAAGCCAAAAAAGTTCCAAATGAACTATTTGTCTTCCTTAAATTTTCTGGAGACTATTTGACAAAGTTTATAAATGAAATTCTGGAAATTAATAAAATTGATTCTAATAAGCTAGAAATAGAATACATCAACTTTAATCTTAAACAATTATTAGAAGACATCCAGAACTCTTTAAAAGAATTAGCTTGTGTAAACAATAATAAATTTAATTTAAAAATTGACCCGGCTATTCCTGATTATTTGATTGGTGATCCTACAAAAATATCTCAGATGATTATGAATCTGATTAACAATGCACTTAAATTCACAAAAAACGGTAATGTTAGTGTAATTGCAAAACTTCATTCTTTGGAAGATAAAAATGCGACTTTATATTTTGAAGTAATTGATACCGGAATTGGAATTCCTGCAGACAAATTACAAAGTGTTTTTGATAGTTTTTCACAAGGCTCCATAGAAATCAATCGCAAATATAGCGGAACTGGTTTAGGCTTAACAATTGTAAAAAAATTGATTAAAATTATGGGGGGAAGAATAAATTTAAATAGTGTAGAAGGAAAAGGCTCCTCTTTTTCATTCGAATTACAATTTAAAATAGGATCCCAATTAGTGAAACTTGTCGAAAAACCTAAAACATACGATGCTTCTTCCTTAAAAAACAAAAAAAATACTTTTAGTGGAAGACAATAAAATCAATCAGATGATTACCGAAAAAATGCTTCGTAATAGAGGAATATTTTGCGAAATAATTGACAATGGTGAAGATACTATAGAAATAGTAAAAAACAACAACTTTGATTTGATTCTTATGGATGTGCATTTACCTGGAATCAATGGAACAATGCTACAGAAGAAATTAGAAAATTTGATACTAAAACACCTATAATTGCACTCACCGCTATCTCATTAGATGAAAATCGAGAGATGCTTTTATCCTTTGGCATGAATGATGTTGTTACCAAACCATTCATCCCAGAAGAATTCTATGCTGTAATTGCTAAAAATGTATAGCAATTATTAATATTTCAAAATCAATTCTTTAATAAGACTTCTCACTTTTGGCTCTGCATTTTTAGCTGCTTCCAAAACTTCATCGTGGGAAATAGTTCCTATACTTTCTTCATTTCCCATATCAGTAATTACAGAAATTCCGAATGTTTCTAAATCCATATGACGAGCAACAATCACCTCTGGAACCGTCGACATTCCCACGCAATCAGCACCGAGAATTTTTACCATTCTATATTCAGCCAAAGTTTCAAAAGTAGGGCCTTGTAAACCCAGATAAATCCCTTCATGAACGGTAATATTTAATTCCTGTGCCAATTCTTGAGCCTTAGCAATCATTTTTCTGGAATACGGTTCACTCATGTTTACGAAACGAGGTCCGAAGCGTTCGTCGTTTTTACCTCGCAAAGGATGCTCTGGCGTCATATTGATATGATCGGTAATCAGGACAATAGAACCTACATTATAATTTTGATTCACTCCACCGGACGCATTTGAAACAATTAATTTCTCAATCCCCAAAAATTTCATTACTCGAACTGGAAAAGTTACTTCTGTCATCGAATAGCCTTCATAGAAATGAAACCGACCTTGCATGGTAACTACCTTTTTAGTTCCTATTGTTCCAAAAACCAACGCTCCCTTGTGGCCTTGAACGGTTGACACAGGAAAATTTGGAATTTCGTTGTAAGGCAGCGTAAATTCTACCTTCATTTCGTCAGTAAAACTTCCTAAACCTGAGCCTAAAATCACACCATATTCTGGTGTGAAATCTATTTTTTCTTTAATATAGGTTACGGTTTCTTGTACTTGTTTCCACATAATTTATAATGGTTTTATCAAAATTTTCACTTCCTGAAATAAAAGAACTTTTTATGGGCAGATAGAAAAGTTGCTCACTTGGCAAACTTCCTTTCAATCGCACATAATCTTTTTCGGTAGTGATAATAAGGCTCTTCTGAGCTATATTTTTAATTTCTAAAATGTCTTTATCGGTAAAATTATGATGGTCCGGAAAAGACAAACAGGCATCATTTGTATTCTTCAAAAAAGTAAAAAACGGTTCGGGCTTTGCAATTCCTGCCAGTAATACTTTATCAAGTGATTTAATTTCATCAACTTTTATCTTTGTATTTTCAGAAAAAATACAATCGTCATAATCGATGTACGTAAAATACAATTCTTGACTAGTAGAAAGTTTCAATTTATTTTTAATCTCTTTTTGTTCGTCAAGCGAAAGAGGAAAAGGACATTTAGTGACTATAATTATATTCGCTCTTTTTGCTCCACTTCTGCTTTCGCGTAAATTACCTGTTGGCAAGATAAAATCATCCGAATATAAATCCCCGTAAGAAGTCAGTAAAATATAGAAACCTGCTTTTACTTTTCTATGCTGAAAAGCGTCGTCAAGCAAAATCATTTCTGGTTTTTCTTGTCGCCCAAGCAATTGTTCTATTCCATTTTTTCTATTGGCATCAACTGCAACTTGAATATTTGGAAATTTTTGATAAAACTGAAAAGGCTCGTCTCCAAGTATTGCAGCATTTGAATTAGCATCAGCCAAAATAAACCCTTCCGATTGTCTTTTATAACCTCGGCTTAACGTGGCAATTTTATATTTATCCGAAAGTAACCGAATCAAATATTCAATTTGAGGCGTTTTTCCGGTTCCACCAACGCTAAGGTTCCCAACAGCAATAATAGGTAAATCAAAAGAATAGGATTTTAAAATGCTTTTGTCGAAAAGAAAATTCCGAATACTCGTTATCAGACCATATAAAACGGCAAACGGAAACAGTATTTTTCGCAGTAAAATCATTTTACGAAGATAATTTTTTAGCCACGAATTACACGAATTAGCACCAATTAATTTACAGTAAAATAATAAAGCCATATCTTTGAATATAATTTAAAAATTCAATTTTTACTTTTTACTTCATGCTAATTCGTGGCTAAACTATGAAAATCAAAGAAATAATATCCGTGCTTGAAGAAATGGCGCCACTCGCCTACGCTGAAGATTTTGACAATGTGGGTTTATTGGTTGGAGATCAAGAATCGGAAGCGACAGGTGTTTTAGTTTGCCATGATGCTTTAGAACATATAATAGACGAAGCGATTGCAAAAAACTGCAACTTAGTGGTTTGTTTTCATCCCATTTTATTTTCGGGTTTAAAAAAAATAACGGGCAAAAACTACGTGGAGCGAGCAGTTATTAAAGCCATAAAAAATGATATTGCCATTTATGCCGTTCACACCGCTTTGGATAATCATCAAGAAGGCGTGAATAAAATATTTTGTGATGCTTTGGGATTGGTAAACACAAAAATCTTGATTCCAAAACAACATTTTATTCGAAAATTAGTAACTTATACGATTCCTGAAAATGCAGAAGAAGTTCGAAATGCACTGTTTGATGCAGGTGCGGGAACTATTGGAAATTATGAAAATTGCAGTTTTAATTCGAAAGGAGTTGGAACCTATATGGGAAATGAACATAGCAATCCTCAAGTAGGTGAGCGATTCGAATTTGTACAAGGAGACGAAATCAAAATCGAAGTTACTTTCGAAAAACATTTAGAAAATAAAATTCTAAAAGCATTATTCAAAAGCCATGCTTATGAAGAAGTGGCTTATGAAATTTATGACTTGCAAAACCAACATCAAAATATTGGCTTGGGAATGATTGGCGAATTAGAAACCCCAATGAACGAGAAAGAGTTTCTGCTTTTTGCAAAAGAAAAAATGCAAAGTGACGGGATTCGACATTCCAACTTTTTAGGTACAGCAATTAAAAAAGTGGCAGTTCTTGGTGGAGCCGGAAGTTTTGCAATAAAAAATGCAATTCAGGCTGGTGCAGATGCTTATTTAACGGCTGATTTGAAATATCATCAGTTTTATGAAGCCGAAAATAGGCTTTTATTGGCCGATATTGGACATTTTGAAAGCGAACGCTATACAAAAAATTATATTGTTGAGTATCTTCGGAAAAAAATCCTTAATTTTGCAGTTATTTTATCAGAAGAAAATTCAAATCCAGTTAAGTACTTATAGAATATGGCGAATACGAAAGAATTAAGTGTTGAGGACAAGTTAAGAGCAATTTACGATTTACAGCTAATTGACTCTCGAATTGACGAAATCAGAAACGTAAGAGGAGAACTTCCTCTAGAAGTAGAGGATTTAGAAGATGAAGTTGCAGGTTTAAGCACCCGTTCAGAAAAATTGAAAAGTGAACTTGAAGTTATCGAAGATCTTATCAAGGTAAAAAAGAATGCAATTGATGAGCACAAAGAGGCTATCAAAAAATATACGAAGCAACAAGAAACTGTTCGTAATAACAGAGAATTTAATTCGTTGACTAAAGAGGTTGAATTTCAAGAATTAGAAATTCAATTGTCTGAAAAACAAATTAAAGAAATGAAAGCTTCTATCGAACACAAGAAAGAAGTAATCTCTAGTTCTAAAGAAAGATTAGAAGCAAAATCTAATCACTTGAAACATAAAAAATCAGAGTTAGACGCTATCATGGCTGAAACTGCTAAAGAAGAAGCTTTTTTATCTGAGAAATCAGCTGAATACCAAGCTTTAATTGAAGAAAGATTGTTGAAAGCTTACACTAGAATCAGAACAAGTGTTCGTAATGGACTAGCTGTTGTTTCTATTGAAAGAGGAGCATCTGCAGGATCATTCTTTACGATTCCGCCTCAGACGCAAGTAGAAATTGCTTCAAGAAAGAAAATCATCACTGATGAGCATTCAGGAAGAATATTAGTCGACAGCACATTGGCCGACGAAGAAAAAGAGAAAATGGAACAATTGTTTTCTAAATTCTAATTACTTTTAAGCCTCCTAATCGGAGGCTTTTTTATTATGAAGAAATTGTTGTTTTTTATATTGACTAAATCCATTGGATTATACATTAACATTTTGAGTTTTGTATTTCCAAAGAAAGCTTCGCAACTGGCGTATGCTTTTTTTAGTGAACCCAGAGAAGGAAAGCTATCAAAAAAGAATCTTCCTGAAATTCTACAAGAAGCACAATCCGAAACATTTTATCAAGAAGAACATTCTTTTCAAACCTATACTTGGAAAGGAAATAACACCATTATCCTTTTGGTTCACGGATGGGAAAGTAACGCTTCTCGATGGGAGAACATCTTACCTTATTTAAAAAAATCAGGAAGTACTATTATTGCTATCGATGCTCCAGCACATGGCTTATCCAGCGGAAAAGAATTTAACATTCCTCAATATGCCGAATTTATTCATATTGCTGTCCAAAAATTCAAACCACAATACCTGATAGGCCACTCTATGGGAGGAAAAACCTGTTTGTATTATCAATCGGTATATCAAAATGATGCCCTTAAAAAAATGGTAATTCTGGGAGCGCCAAGTGATTTCAATATTATCCTGAATAATTACATTGCGTTATTAAGCTTGAACTCTAGAATTTCAAAAGCTTTAGAAAATCACTATTTAAATCATTTTAAACTGCAATTAGAACATTTTTCAGGCAAAATGTTTGCTTCAAAATTAAATATAAAAGGACTGATAGCTCATGACATTGACGACACGGTAGTTTTATTTGAAGAAGGTAAAAAAATTGCTGGCGCGTGGAAAAATTCAATTTTTATCGAAACTAAAGGCTTGGGACACAGTATGCACGACGATGAATTATATAAAAAGGTGGCTCATTTCTTATTTGAAACAAAATAACTAAAATAAATAATTAGTATTTTCTTGCTGCCTTCTCAATTTTTCAAATAAACAAATTACGACACAAACGATTAAACAATTTAGCACTACTTTTGCATCATGGAAGAAAATCTAAAACGCCTCAACAAATTCATAGGAGAAACTGGGTATTGCTCTCGCCGAGAAGCCGATAAAATCATTGAAGAAGGTCGTGTAACCATCAATGGAGTCGTTCCGGAATTAGGGACAAAAGTTTCTCCAGATGACGAAGTGCGTATTGACGGAAAACTAATCCGTGAGAAAAATGAGAAACCCGTTTATCTTGCTTTCTATAAACCCGTAGGAATTGAATGCACAACCAATTTAGATGTTCGTAATAACATTGTAGATTACATCAACTATCCCAAACGTATTTTTCCTATCGGAAGATTGGACAAAGCCAGTGAGGGACTAATTTTTATGACTAACGATGGTGACATCGTAAATAAAATATTACGCGCCAGAAACAATCACGAAAAAGAATATACGGTTACGGTAAACAAACCTATTACAGATCGTTTCATCGAAAGAATGGGAAATGGCGTGCCAATTTTGGACACAGTTACCCGAAAATGTAAAGTGGAACAAATCAGTAAATTCACTTTCAAAATTATCTTGACACAAGGTTTAAACCGTCAAATCCGTAGAATGACAGAATATTTGGGGTATGATGTTACGGCTCTAAAACGCATCCGAATTATCAATATTTCTTTGGATATTCCTGTTGGTCGTTACCGAGATTTGACTGATACCGAAATCAAAGAATTAAACGAATTGATTGAACCTTCGAGCAAAACAGAAGAAGCCAGTTTACCAAAAACAGAAGCGCCAAAAAGAAGAACCGAATTCATCAAAAAAGACGATCCAAGATTTAAGAAAAGAGGAGATTATTAAGAATAAAAATCCCATTCGTATCTAATCTGAATGGGATTTTGCCTTTATTTTCTAGTTAGAAATTCGTAGTACAAAGCTTTTGATAAAAATTTTTCAGATTCCCAATTTCAAACCAATTAGTACAATTAATGGGGGGCAGTAAATTAAACATTATAGCTTTAGAAAGTGGCGGATCAAGTTTTAGTTTCGAAATCCCATTCAAAATTAATACAAATGTTATTTCAATTGAAGACAACAATGAAACTGAATTTAACCCGTTGGGTGTAATTAAATGATTTGATTTTTGATATTATTTATTGGTCTATCAAAGATAAATTTATTGATATATTGAACCAATGTTAATGCTGTTATTTTTGCTAAAATTCTTG